>CAVKDE010000057.1:0-8254 GCA_963654835.1 Duodenibacillus sp.
GATACGCTTTTGGTGCAGCGCAATGAGCTGGCGGAGCGGCTTTCGTGCGCTCCATCGCAGATTAGTTATGTTCTGAGCACGCGCTTTACGCCGGAGCGTGGCTTTTTGGTAGAATCACGCCGTGGCAGCGGCGGTTTTGTGCGCATTGTACGTATGGAGCCTAAAAAGCAAGCTCCGCATAAGGAACCGACGGCGCAGCAGTTGGTGGAGCATTTAGCTCAGCAAAAGCTGGTGACGGCGCGTGAAAGTGCTTTGCTTAAATATATGTTACAGATTATAGATGCCGATGAGCCTAAAAAGAAGGAAGTGCTGCAGCAGGCAGTAAATCTTTTGACCGGTTCCGGACGGAGGTAAGCAAGATGTTATGTGAACAATGTCATAAAAAGCCTGTAAAGGTGCATATGGTGTGCGTGCTTAATAATAAGCAGGTTGATAAATGGTTATGTGAAGATTGTGCGAAGGAGTATCTGCCACCTGGAATTGATGCTTTGCCAGCTAATGCGCCCGGTATGGGCAATGTACCGCATAAAGTGCCCGAAGAGCTGAAAAATTTTCTGGAGAAATTTTTAGAAATTGCCAAAAAGGAAGTTCTCCCTGCCAAAAAGAAAATTACTAAGGATGGCTTTACGGAAGCTGCGGCGAAAGTAATGGAGCTGGCGACAACGAAGGCTCTTGATTGTGGCAGCGAGCATATTGGTACGGAACATATCTTATGGGGCTTATTGAATATTGAAAGCTGCACAGGCAAACGCATTTTACAGCTTATTCATGGTGATGAGAAAGAGATTATCCGTGAGCTGGAAAGCTGGTTTGAAAAAGGTGCGAAAAAGAGCAGCCTGCCGCAGTACAGCGAACGCGCGAAGCGTGTGCTGGAACAGGCAGCGGCGAACGCGCAGGAGCTAGGGCAGGAATACGTGGGCACAGAGCAGCTGCTCGTAGGCCTCTTGGCCGCTGGCGAAGGGATTGCGTTGCAGGTACTGAAAAAGTTTGGCATTGAACTTAATGAGGTGCAAAAAGTTATCCGTATGGCGGATGAGGAGCGTAAGGCTGTACCGGGGCGCGGGCCTGTGCGTCAGGAAAGACGCAAGGAAGAAGCGGATGTTTTGGAGGTGCTTTCCCAGTACGGGCGCAATTTGAATATTGAAGCAAGCCATGGCAATATTGATCCTGTTATCGGGCGTGAAAAAGAAGTGGAGCGTGTTATCCAAATTCTTTGCCGCCGCACGAAGAACAATCCTGTTATCATCGGTGAAGCTGGCGTAGGCAAGACGGCGATTGCCGAAGGCCTGGCGCAGAAGATTATCAGTGGTGATGTGCCTGAATTTTTACAGCGTAAGATTATTTTTTCTTTAGAGTTAGGTATGCTTGTTGCTGGTTCTAAATATCGCGGCGAGTTTGAGGAGAGGATGAAGGAAATTTTGCAGATGGTGCGCAAGGATAACCGTGTTATTCTCTTTATTGATGAGCTGCATACAATTATTGGTGCTGGCAGCGCGGAAGGCAGTATTGATGCGGCAAATATTATTAAGCCTGCGCTGGCGCGTGGTGAGCTGCAAATTATTGGTGCCACTACGGTGGATGAATACCGTAAGCATATTGAAAAAGATGCTGCGCTGGAGCGTCGTTTCCAACCTGTTATGGTGGAAGTTCCGAGTGCGCAAACAAGCGAAAAAATGCTTTTGGGTTTGCGCAAGCATTATGAGGAGTTCCATAAGCTGACGATTACACCGGAAGCGATTAGTGCAGCTGTGGTTTTAAGCGACCGTTATATTACGGATAGAAATTTACCGGATAAGGCGATTGATGTAATGGATGAAGCGTGCGCACGTCTGCGCATTAAGCTGTATAAAAATTCTGCTCCGGCACGCAAACTGCGCGAGGAACTGGAATATACACAGCTGGAAAAGGAAGAAGCTGTGGATAAGCAGGATTACGAAAAAGCAGCGAGCCTGCGTGATAAAGAAAATGCTTTGGAAACACAGCTGGCTGAGGCGTTAGCGCAGATTTCTTGCCAGGAGCCTGTTACGACAGAGGATGTGGCAGAGGTTGTGGCTTCCTGGTCAGGTGTGCCGTTAGCAAAGCTGACGGAGCAGGAAAGCAGCAAGCTGTTAAAATTAGAAGAACGTCTGCATGCGCGTGTTATCGGCCAGGATGAGGCTGTGAGCGCAGTGAGCAGGGCAGTACGCCGTGCTCGCGCAGGTTTTAAGGATAAAAACAGGCCTGTCGGTTCCTTTTTGTTCCTTGGTCCTACGGGCGTAGGCAAGACGGAGCTGGCCAAAGCACTCGCGGCGGAACTTTTTGGCGATGAACGCGCGATGCTACGTTTTGATATGAGCGAATACATGGAAAAGCACACCACTGCGCGCCTGATTGGTGCGCCTCCCGGTTATGTAGGTTACGACGAAGGCGGACAGCTGACGGATGCAGTGCGTCGTAAGCCTTACTGCGTAGTGCTGTTAGACGAAATTGAAAAGGCGCATCCTGATGTCTTTAACCTGCTTTTGCAGATTATGGAGGACGGGCGTTTAACAGATGGACAGGGACGCACGGTTGATTTCCGCAATGCGGTGATTATTATGACGAGTAATGCCGGAGCGCAGCGTTTGAGTACCACGAAGCCTTTAGGCTTTGCTGCAAGTGCCAAAGAAGAAATTGCCAACCGCAAAGAGCAGGTTTTGGCAGAAATTAAGCACGTTTTCCGTCCTGAATTTTTAAACCGTGTGGACGAACTTTTAGTATTTAATCCGCTGGCGCGTAAAGAATTAGAGCAGATTGCGGAGAATATGCTGCGCGAATTAAATGAACGCATGGCGGCTAATGGCCTGAGCATTGAGCTGGCACCTTCTGCCTGCGAGCTTTTGCTTGCGGAAGGCAGCGATAGCAAGTATGGTGCGCGTCCGCTGCGCCGCGCTTTGCGTAAATTGGTGGAAGATCCTGTAAGCGATTTGTTCCTTGCGGGTGAATTTACTAGCGGCGATAAAATTATGGCGGAAGCAGATGGCAAAAAGCTGAAATTTCATAAGGCGTTAGAAGGTGCACAGTTTTTGCTGGAACTGCCGGTAGCAGAGGCTGAACCTACGCTTGTTGGCGCAGCGAAGGAGGCAGAGCATGGCGAAGGCTAAAACAAAATTTGTGTGCCAGGAATGCGGCTATGTGACAACCTCGTGGATGGGGCGCTGCCCGGAGTGCGGCAATTGGAACACGCTTGTGGAAGAGGTTGAAGTTACAGCAAAGACTGGAGCGAAAAGCTATCTGCCTACAAATAATGAAAAGGTGAAGCCACGCACGATTGCCAGTGTAGCGCAGACGCAGGTGAAACGCCTGGCAACAGGCATCCGCGAGTTTGACCGTGTGCTTGGCGGTGGCGTGGTGCCCGGAAGTTTAGTGCTTTTAGGTGGTACGCCGGGTATTGGTAAATCTACCATTCTTTTGGATGCAGGCTTGCGCTTTGCCCAAAGCGGCGTGAAGGTGCTTTATGTGAGCGGTGAAGAAAGCGAGGAGCAGACAGCGATGCGTGCGGTGCGCCTTGGCGGTGCGCACGCGAGCGATAACCTGCTTATTATGACGGCAACGGATCTGGATGCAATTTTAACGCAGGCGAACGCCGTTAAGCCTGCGCTGCTGATTATTGATAGTATCCAGACGATGTATAACCCGGAGCTGCAAACAGCAGCAGGTAGTGTTGGACAGGTGCGCGAGTGTACAGCAAAACTTTTGCAGTTTGCTAAAACTTCGGGCATAGCGGTGATGGTTATCGGCCACGTGACGAAGGATGGTACGATTGCCGGTCCACGTCTTTTGGAACATATGGTGGATGTGGTGCTGCAATTTGAAGGTGACAGGTCTTACGCTTTCCGCGTGCTGCGTGCGCTCAAAAACCGTTTTGGCAGCACAAATGAGAGTGGTATTTTTTCTATGGAAGCTGGTGGTCTGGCGGAGGTGGCGAACCCAGCAGGCTTGTTCCTTGAGGATAGGGATGGAGAAGCTGCGGGCAGCGTGATTGGCGCGTGCATGGAAGGCAACAGGCCGATTATGGTGGAGTTTCAGGCGTTAGTGGCGAAAACTCCTTATGGTATGCCGCGGCGCACAGCTGTAGGTTTTGATTACAACCGTGTGAATATGCTGCTGGCGATTTTAGAGCGTCGCTTCGGTTTAGATTTTGGTATCTATGATGCGTATGTAAATGTTGTGGGCGGTATGAAGGTATCGGAGCCTGCTGCGGATTTGGCAGTGGCGACGGCGCTTGTTTCCAGCCATCGCAACAGGCCTGTGCCGAAAGGGGTTATGGTTTTTGGCGAGGTTGGCTTAACCGGCGAGGTGCGCCGCGTGAGTGCGCCTGAGCGCAGGATTAGTGACGGTATCAATTTAGGCTTTACGAAGTTTGTGGTGCCTGATAGCAAGATTGAGCTGCCAGCGGGAGCAAAAGCGCAGATTATTAAGGTTAAGACGCTGGAGCAGGCGATGGGGTCGATTTTTAGATAAATGGAAGTTTGGAGGGCTATTTGCTAACGTGATAGGCTCTCCTTGGGGAGAGCTGTCGCCGTAAGGCGACTGAGAGGGGTCTGCGCTTTTATGCTTACAAAAGCGTTATTTTAAGTGAAACCCCTCTTCGCCTCGCTGTCGCTCAGCACCTCTCCCCAAGGAGAGGCTCGTTCGCAAAACTCCCCTACAAACTTCAATTTATCTTTGCTTTTTTATCTCATTTATGGTAATCTATTGTATATTAAAAACGTACATTTTTAACAGAGCTGCTGCATTTTGCAGCGGTATAAATTTGAAGGAGAGTGAAGGCTAGATGCAACAACAAGCACAAGAAATGGTACTCGTTATCGACTTCGGTGGCCAGTACAACCAATTAATTGCCAGACGCGTGCGTGAGAGCGGCGTGTACTGCGAAATCGTGTCCTACAAACAAAGTTTGGAAGCTATTAAGGCTAAAAATCCGAAGGGAATTATTTTGACTGGTGGTCCTAACAGTGCTTATCTGCCAGATTCTCCGACTATGGATCCTGCTATTTATGAGTTGGGTGTGCCTGTACTTGGCATCTGCTATGGCAGCCAGCTGATGATGCATATGTTAGGTGGCAAAGTTTGCGTTGCGCCTGAGCGTGAATATGGTAAAACCGTGGTTGATTTAGATACTACCAGCCCGATGTTTAAAGAGCTGCCAGAGAAGAATGTTTGCTGGATGAGCCATAACGATTACATTGAAACTGCTGCGCCTGGTTTTAAAATTGTCGCTAGCACGCCGAACTGCCCTGTCGCTGCGGCAGAAGATCAATCCCGCAAATTATATTGCGTACAGTTCCACCCCGAAGTGCTGCATACGGAAAACGGTACAAAAATTTTGAGCAACTTTGTGTATAACGTTTGTGGTTGTGCCGGTACCTGGAAGATGGATTCTTTTGTTGAGCAGACTGTTGCTAATTTGAAAGAAAAAATTGGCGACGGCAAAGTGCTGTGTGCCCTTTCCGGTGGTGTAGATTCCAGCGTTTGTGCTGCGATGCTCGCGAAAGCTATCGGCAAGCAGCTGACTTGCGTCTTTGTTGATCATGGTCTGTTGCGCAAAAACGAGCGCGAAGAAGTGTGTGCTGTTTTCGGTGAAGGTGGCCAATTTGATATCAACTTTATCTGCGTGGATGCACGCGAGCGTTTTTATGGCAAGCTGGCTGGTGTAACTGCACCAGAAGGCAAACGTAAAATCATCGGCGAAGAATTTATCCGTGTATTTGAAGAAGAAGCAAAGAAAATCGGTGCCGTTGATTATCTGGCGCAAGGCACGATTTATCCTGACGTTGTTGAAAGCGGCCTTGGCGGCGAATCCGCTACGATTAAGAGCCATCACAATGTAGGCGGTCTGCCTGATTTTGTAGATTTCAAAGAAATTGTAGAACCTTTGCGCGACCTCTTTAAAGACGAAGTGCGTCAGGCCGGTCGTGAGCTGGGCTTGCCGGAACATTTGGTAGCACGCCAACCGTTCCCCGGTCCTGGTCTTGCTATCCGTATTATTGGCGATGTAACGCCTGAGAAAGTTGCTATTGTCCAAGATGCTGATGCAATTTATCGTGAAGAAGTAGACAAGCTGCCGATGAGCGAGCGCCCGAGCCAATATTTTGCTGCTCTGACGAATATGCGCAGCGTTGGCGTTATGGGTGACGAGCGCACTTATGATTACGCAATTGCGTTGCGTGCTGTAACTACTACAGATTTTATGACTGCGGAAGTTACTATGCTGCCGCCTGCTACCATTACTACGGCTGCTAACCGCATTGTCAACGAAGTAAAACATATCAACCGCGTGCTGTTTGATTATACTACCAAACCGCCTGCAACGATTGAGTTTGAATAAGAGCTAAAAATTTTAAGCCAGCTGGAATGTAGCGTTTCGGCTGGCTTTTTCTTGTGCAAAATTTTTGCTCATGCTATACTGAATGCACGTTAATTGTTTTAGAGAGTATCTGTTTCGAGTTAATATAAAATTTAGTGATGCTGCTTATGATAGAGTTTAGAGAAAATAAACGCTTAGTAACAAATTTATTGAAGCGTAGAGGGAGAGATTATTATGCCTTGGGAATTTGCTTTTTTGGATTATTTGCAGACGCTGCATACGCCTGCGCTGGATACGCTCATGCTGTTTCTGACAACGATTACGGATAAAGGTGCGGCGGGGATTGTGCTTTGTCTGGTGCTTTTGGCACGCAAAAAATGGCGTAAGGTTGGCGTGGTGATGCTTGTTGCACTAGTTATAGGACATGTGCTGACAAATGTTATTTTGAAAAATCTGGTTGCACGCGTGCGCCCTTGTGATGTGAATCTGGTGGTGGAAATGCTTATTGCAAGGCCGCAAAGTTTTTCATTCCCATCAGGGCATACAACGCTGACTTTTGCTGCGGTGATGACGCTGTACTTTGCACGTTGGCGTAAATTTTTTGCTGCTGCGGTAGTAGTTGGCGCGTTGGTGTGCTTTTCACGTATGTATCTTTACGTGCATTTCCCGACAGATATTTTAGCGGGAGTGTTTGTGGGAACGTTGAGTGCGTATGTAGGGTGGAAAGTGGTGGAGAAAATCAATAATACAAAACACTTGTTTTAATAAATTTGCAATAGTGTGTGCTTGTGTAGTATAATTTTGTTAGAAGAATATGTAAGCGAGGGTTGGAAATGCTGGAAACTGTTGTTGCTAAGACAAATGAATATATTGAAAATATGCCGAAGGCTGAACGAAAGCAGTACGGTCAGTTTTTTACAAGTCTACAGACAGCACGATTTATGGCTAGCATGTATGATTTTACTAAATTATCTTCGCAGGTAAAAGTTTTGGATGCTGGTGCCGGTTCAGGAATTTTAGCGTGCGCGTTGTTAGAGCGTTTAGCGCAAGAAGAACGTGTAGAACAAATAGAGTTAGTGTGCTATGAAAATGATGAGAAGATAATCACTTTGCTCAAAGAAAATTTGTTATATTGTCAGCAGGCAGTGCAAAAAAAGCTAGGTTTTGCAATTAGAGAAGAGAACTATATATTAACGGAAAGTGTGGATTTTAACTTTGCCAATGACAATTCCCAAAAATATGATTTGGTTATTGGCAACCCACCATATATGAAGATTGCTAAAATGGCGGAAGAAGCGAAGGCAATGTCTACGGTGTGCTATGGTGCGCCCAATCTTTATTTTTTGTTTGCTGCTTTAGGTTTATTCAATTTAAAAAATGATGCGGAAATGGTATATATCATTCCGCGCTCTTGGACTTCGGGAGCATATTTTAAGCGTTTTAGAGAATATTTTTTAGCAGAAGGATGTTTGGTGCATGTGCATCTTTTCGTAAGTCGTGATAAGGTTTTTGACAAAGAAAGCGTTTTGCAGGAAACAATGATTATCAAGGTATGTAAAATGCAGCAAATACCAAAGACCATAAAAATAACTTCTTCTGTGTCCGGAAACGATTTTTCTAAGCTGCAAGTTTTGAACGTGCCTTATGATGTTGTTGTGAACGGAGAAAATTTATATGTTTATCTGCCCACAAATGAGCAAGAGTCAGCTGTTTTGAAAAAGATGCAGCAGTGGCATAATACGTTACCGTCATTAGGTATGAAGATGAAAACAGGTCTTACTGTTGATTTTCGTAATTATGAGTGTTTGCAAGATGATGAAAAAAATAATGCTGTTCCGCTTATATATCCGCAGCATTTACAGCATGGAAAAGTAGTTTTTCCTGTGCAGCGTGAAAAAGAATATATTGCGACGGATAAAGCAGGCT
>CAVKDE010000058.1:0-8102 GCA_963654835.1 Duodenibacillus sp.
GGCCAAGCAGCTTATACGTAGCCTTCGCAATTTCCTGCACATAAGCCGTAGTCTTTTCATCCAGCGGCGCAGGGCAATGGTAATCTGTAGCACCCTTAGTATATTTGGAATGGAAATCATAAGCACCGGAATGCGGAGCAATCCAGATAACAGGCAGCGGTTTCGGTTCGCCGTCTTCTTCCATCATGGAAATAGTCAGCTCCTTGCCCTTGATGCACTTTTCCGCCAATACATTTGTAGAATATTTGAAGGAATCCTCCAGCGCAGGTACAACTTCTTCCTTTGTTTTCGGAATCGTTACGCCAATGCTGGAACCTTGCGTTGCAGCCTTAATAACAACAGGCAGACCAAACTCCGCTACAATCTTTTCCGCCAGCACGTTTAAATCACCGGCGTCATGCTTATTGATAATCATGCAGGGAGCAGTAGGAATCCCGGCAGACTGCAAATAACGCTTCGTAGCAGATTTATCCATAGAAACTGCACTTGCCAAAACGCCGCAGCCGGTGTAAGGCATACCCGCAGCCTCTAAAATGCTCTGCAAGCGACCGTCTTCGCCATACATACCATGCACAGCGTTAAAAACAACCTTTGCTCCCATAGCACGTAAATCGCTAATCAGTTCAGAAGGCTTCAGCTCCAGCTCTTTAGCGTTATAACCTTTTTCGCGCAAGGCACTCGCAATAGCACCACCAGTAACACGGGAAATTTCTGCTTCGGAAGAAGGTCCTCCCAAAACAACTGCAACAACATCTTGCTTATTCATTTGCATTACGCTCCAATTCTCTCACTAATTCTTCGCCAATCTTAAATACATCACCAGCACCAATAGTCATAACCAAATCGCCGGTCTGCACCATGCTTTCCAGATATTCCTCAGCCTTCGTCAGCTTGCCGATATACTGCACCTGCTGGCCTGTTGCGGCTTTAATCCCCTCGGTAAGATGCAGGCTGCTTACACCAGCAATAGGTTCTTCGCTCGCTGCATAGATATCGGTAATGATAAGCTCGTCACAATCCTTAAAGCATTGGCAGAACTCATCAAACAGCAGCTTAGTGCGCGTGTAGCGGTGCGGCTGGAACACGCATAAAAGACGCTTGGGCTGCGTCTGGCGTGCAGCTTTTAAAGTCACGCCAATTTCCGTCGGATGATGCGCATAATCATCAACAACCCACACGCCATTTACTTTGCCCTTAGTTTCAAAGCGGCGTTTCGCCCCGCCAAACTTTTTCAGGGAAGCAAGGATAGCTTCTGTATCAATGCCCATCTCCTTCGCCGCTGCGAACGCACCCATAGAATTTAATACGTTGTGACGACCGGGAACAATGAGCTGCACCTCCGTCACAAACTCATCTTTATAATACAGCTTATAGCTTGTGCCATTTACGCCGTAGCTGATATCTTTCGCTACGTAATCAGCACCTTCGCCATCTACGCCGTAAGTAATAACAGTTTTATCCGTTTCTCCGGCTAAACGGCGCACCTTAGGATTGTCAAAGCACAAAATTGCCTTGCCGCCTTCCTTTAAGTTGCCCACAAACTGCTTAAACGCCTGATAAATATTTTCCTCTGTCCCATAATGATCCAGATGATCATCTTCAATATTCGTCACTACAGCCAGATACGGATACAGTTTGAGGAAGGAACCGTCGCTCTCATCTGCTTCCGCTACAACAAAGCGGCCTTCACCATTACGTGCGTTGCCACCCAAGCTGCTCACCTCGCCGCCGATAATAACCGTCGGGTCAATGCCGCTTTCAGCCGCAATGCAGGAAATCATAGCACTGGTAGTAGTTTTGCCGTGCGCACCGGCCACAGCCACACCATCAGCAGCGTTCATAATCGCTGCCAGCACATCGCTGCGGTGCAGCACAGGAAGATTGCGCTCCTTGGCTGCTACAAGCTCCGGATTATTCGGATGAATGGCGGTAGAAATAACCACAGCCTCAGCATCATCCACCTGGCAGGCTGCATGGCCCAGGTAAACCATCGCCCCTTCTTCCGCCAGGTGCGCAGACATATGGCTGGCGTTCATATCCGAACCGCTCACATCATAACCTCGTTTAAGCAAAACGTAGGCAATCGCACTCATACCGGCACCGCCAATACCGATAAAATGTATGTTATGCAGGTTAGCTAATTTGTTTTCAGTCACTAGACGCCCTCCCCTTACTTTTTAATCAAGGATACAGCCTCACGTGCTATAACCTCAGCCGCCTGCGGCCTGCCAAGCTCTCTGGCTGCCGCCTGCATTTTATTAAGCTCTTCCTGATGCAGCAAAAGATGTTCCACTGCTTCCAGCACGCGCTCGCCCGTCAGTTCTTTGTCTAAGATAACCTTCGCTGCGCCTTTAGCTTCTACCGCACGCGCATTAAACTCCTGATGGTTGGCCGTTGCGTAAGGATAAGGCACTAAAATAGAAGGCACACCTTTCGCCATCAGCTCCGCCAGGCCAATCGCACCACTGCGGAACACTGCTAAATCAGCAGCAGCCAAAGCAACAGGCATATTGTGCAGATAGGGTTTGATAATAATATTATCATCTACACCGCCGCGCTTTTTAAGCTCTGCCATATAGGCTTCATAATTCACATCGCCTGTAGCGTGCAGCACCTGCACTTCACTTCTGCCGGAAAGTGCCAGCTCCGCCTCGAGCATCGCCTTATTAATGCTGCGCGCACCACGGCTGCCGCCGCTGACGAGAATCGTCTTTTTAGACGGGTCTAACCCCAACTCGCGCAAAGCTTCCTCGCGCGTATGCTCCAAAATTTCCGTGCGGATAGGGTTGCCGGTATATTCCAGCTCCGCCTTACCGCTAAAATATTTACCGGCCTCTTTATAACCTAAAAAGACCTTGCGCACATAATGCGCTAAAATTTTATTAGTCACACCAGGCATAGCGTTCTGCTCCTGGATGCAGCAGGGAATGCCATGCAAGGCTGCCATAAACACAATCGGTCCGCAAACGTAACCGCCTGTGCCAATTACTAAATCAGGTTTTTCATTTTTGATGATTTTATACGCATCATAAAGGCCTGCTAAGAGCTTGCCTGCACTGCGCAGCGTGTCAAAGCTCAGGCTGCGCTTAAAGCCTGCCACCTCAATAAATTTAAGCGGATAACCGTAGCGCGGGATAATATCCTTTTCCAAACCCTGCTGCGTGCCAACAAAGCTGATATCTGCGTCAGGCGCAAGCTTTTTAATCTGGTCTGCAATCGTCAGCGCCGGATAAATATGCCCGCCTGTACCACCACCGGAAAGAATTACTTTCACTCTTGCTTTCCTCCTTCCAGCGCCAGCACCAGCTTCTTAAAATAGTTGCCACGCTCAGGATAATTGTTAAACATATCAAAAGAAGAACAGGCAGGAGAAAGCAGCACAACCTGCGGAGCCTTAGCCAGAGCATAAGCCTTATTCACTGCATCCTCAAAGCTACCTGCGAGGATGATATTCTTCACGCCGCATTTTATTGCTGCTGCGTTAAAGCGTTCCTTCGCCGCGCCCAGTAAAATCAGCGCGTCCGTTTTCTCACGCGCGAGGTTCATCATATCTTCCAAAGGCGTCAGTTTGTCATGCCCGCCAGCCAAAAGGATGATGTGACCATCTTTAAAAGCTTCTAAAGCTTTAATTGTAGAATCTGTATTCGTCGCCTTAGAATCGTTATAATATTTTACGCCGTTAATCGTCGTTACATATTCAATGCGATGGGCAATGCTATGGAAGTTGCGCAATACATCCGCCATATCGCTGATGCTTACGCCCGCAAAGAAGCCGCAGGCAATAGCCGCCAACACGTTTTCTTCATTATGCCCGCCAAAAAGATGCAGCTCGCTGATATTGCACACCGTATGCTTTGCGCCTTGCCAGCTGATGATAAAATCACCATTTTGCATATAAATACCGTTTTCCAGCACTTCCTTACGGCTAAAATAGCACAGCTGCGCTTTAGTATCTTTTGCCCAGGTGCGCACAACAGAATCATCATAGTTCAGCACTGTCACCTGCTCCGCCTTTTGGAAACGGAAGATATTAGCCTTCGCCGCACCATAAGCCTCCATCGTATGATGACGCTCCATATGATCAGGCGTAAGGTTGAGCACCACAGCAATGTCAGGTGCGAAGGTGTTCACCTTCTCCAGTTGGAAGCTGGAAAGTTCCGCTGCCAGCCAGCCATCTTGCGGCAGATGCTCCACTTCTTTAGAAAGAGCTAAGCCGATATTGCCGCCCACAGCAGAAGGCACAGGCAGACGCTTAAACATTTCACCCACAATCGTCGTCGTGGTCGTCTTACCGTTTGTACCCGTAATCGCCGCAATGTGACCGCCGTAAATGCGATAACCCAGCTCTACCTCGCTGATAACTTCCAAGCCCTGGCTTTCAGCAAGCAGCACGTTTTCACTATCGCAGGCAATACCGGGCGAAAGCACCAGCTGCTTTGCCGTTTGCAGCAGTTTTTTATAAGCAGCTTCGCCAATTTCCACACCGCCTCCAGCAGCAGCCAAAGCCTTTTCTAACGCAGGCTCCACTGTGCACGGATTATCATTATATAAATATACCTGCTGGCCCTTATCAGCCAACACCTGTGCTGCACCGCGACCGCTGATGCCAGCACCATAAACGATAACAGGTTCTTTAGCTGTCATCTGAAACACCTCATTTATAGTTAGCTATTATAAAAATGCATGAACCCACAGCGCCAGACCAAGCAGCGAAAGCAGGCAGCTTACAGCCGTAAAGACATAAACGACCTTAACTTCCTTCCAGCCGCCCAGCTCAAAATGATGGTGCAGCGGAGCCATACGGAAAATTCTCTTGCCATGCGTCAGGCGGAAATATGTAACCTGAATAATTACCGATAACGCCTCAGCCACATACACGCCGCCGATGATCACCAAAAGCAGCTCCGTGCGCGTCAAAAGGGCCAAAGCAGCTACCGCACCGCCCAAAGCAAGCGATCCTGTATCACCCATGAACACGCGCGCAGGATGGCGGTTAAAGAGCAAAAAGCCCAGGCAGGCACCTGTCAGGCCCAGCGAAAAACCGCTTAAATCCAGCATTCCCTGCATAAAAGCGATATAAGCAAATACCAGCGTAACCGGCAGGCTGACGAAAGATACAAGGCCGTCTAAGCCGTCGGTCAGATTTACGGCGTTCGTTGTGCCTACCAAAAGCAGGAAGGCCAAAACATAATAACCCCAGCCAAAATCCAGCGTAACATTCACGCCCGGCAGCCACAGCTCCGTATTTTGGATGTGCGTTTCGGCAAAATAAACATAAGCACCTGCTAAGATAAATTGCAGCAGGAATTTTTGTTTCGCCGTCAGGCCAAGGTTGCGCTTCATCACGACCTTGATGTAGTCGTCAATAAAGCCAATCACAGCGTGACCTACAGTCAGCACCAGCGCGATAATGATATGCGGGGTGAACTTGCCCCAAAAAAGTGCTATCACCAGTGCTGCCAGCATCATCAGGCCGCCCATGGTCGGCGTACCGCTTTTTTTCATGTGGCTCGCAGGACCACATTCACGAATGGACTGGCCAAATTTCAATTTGTGCAGAAAGGGAATCAGCACCGGGCCGATTAACGCGCACACAATGAACGCAGTCACAGGAATTGCTATTAATTTTAACATCTATTAACTCTCACTCTCACTTAAACAATTCTAACATTTTTCCTACTTGCATAGAGTTACTACCCTTCAAAAGAATAATATCTCCTGCTTCCGCCAGCTGGCGCAGCTTATCCGCTGCTGCCTGTCGGTCTACGCAGTGGCAGGTAGTGCCGCCCAGTTTTTGCACTTCATCGCTGATATAGGCCGCCTCCACGCCATAGGTCAGCACGTAATCGACAGCGTTCTCCACCGCCCACTTGCCCACACGGCGGTGCGCATCCTCACTAATAGCACCAAGCTCCAGCATATCTGCCAAAACAGCAATCGTGCGTGCTTTGCCGTGGCTGGCTTTTTTCGCTTCCGCCAAAGTTTTCAGTGCTGCCTCCATAGAAGCAGGGCTGGCGTTATAGGCATCGTTGATAAAGGTAATATCGCCGATATAGATAATCTCCTGACGGCTGCCTGTTAAGCGCGCCGTTGCCAGTGCCTTCGCGCTATCTTCCATAGGCACGCCGTAGCACGCTGCTCCGGCGATAGCACTTAAAGCGTTGTACACATTATGCTCCCCGATAAGCTGCAAGCGGACGCAGGCAGTTTTGCCCGTAGCTTTTTCCGTGCAGGTAAAGGTAGTGCCTAAGCCTGAAGTAACAATATCCGTACCGCGGTAATCGCAGTTCTCGCCAAGGCCGAAATAAACAACTTTAGCCTTGGTTTTAGCCGCAGCTTTCAAAACATATTCGTTATCGCCATTGAGCACAGCAAAACCATCGCCAGGCAGATTTTCTACAATCTCACTCTTGGCCTTGCCGATATTTTCCATGCTGCCCAAAAGCTCCATGTGCGTTTCACCCACGTTAGTAATCAAACCGCTGTCAGGCTCCGCAATGCGGCACAGCTCGGCAATCTGCCCTAAGCCGCGCATACCCATTTCTACAACAGCAATATCTGTATCAGGCTGAATATTTAAAAGCGTCTTCGGCAGGCCGATTTCGTTATTAAAATTTCCCTGCGTTTTTACTACATTATATTTTGCACCTAAGCAGGCAGCGAGCAAATCCTTCGTTGAAGTTTTACCATTAGAGCCTGTAATAGCAAAAACTTTCAGACCTTGCTGTTTCAGGCGGTAAGCATGCGCCAGCTGCTGATAAGCTAAAAGCGTATCTTCTACCATAAACACCGCTACGCCCGCAGGCAGGCCTTGCACCTCATGAGAAACTACAACGCCTGCAGCGCCAAGCTCCACTGCCTTCGCACAGTAATCATGTCCGTCAAAATTGCCACCCTTTAACGCTACAAAAAGCTCACCTGGCTTTACGGCGCGGGAATCTGTGGTAACGCCTGTAAAATCAAAATCTGCACGCGCAGCCTTCGTAGCTGCCATAACTTCACTGGCTTTCATCATTTTTTATCACTCCAGTATTCCATAACTACTTCTTTATCATCAAAGTGAATAGTTCTGTCCTTCAAAATCTGGTAATTTTCGTGGCCTTTGCCCGCAATCAAAATTACATCATCGTTAGCAGCGTGTTCCAAAGCATAGTTAATTGCTTCGCGTCTGTCGCTCAGGCGGGTAACGTGCTTTTCATCAGGAACATTTTGCAAAGCAGTAAAGATTTCATCAATAATCAGCTCCGGATCTTCCGTGCGCGGATTATCCGAGGTCACAACAATATTATCAGCTAGTTTCAAGGCCAACGCGCCCATAATCGGACGTTTCTTGTTATCACGGTCGCCACCGCAGCCAAAAACAACCCACAGCTTGCCACGCGTAATCGAGCGTGCCGTATTCAGCACATTCTCCAAACCGTCGGGAGTGTGCGCATAATCCACAATAACTGTGTAAGGCTGCCCTGCTTCTACCAATTGGAATCGTCCGGGAACGCCGTCAAAGCCATCCAGTACGGCGCAGATAGTTTCTTTATCAATCTTTTCTGCGAGCATAGCACCAATAACGCCCATTACGTTATACACGTTAAATTCGCCCGTAATCTTTAACTGCAAATCCATCTCGCCTACGGGAGTGTGCAGTTTAAGCTGCATATGCTTCGGTGCTACTGTAAAGCTCAAAGGATAAATGTCATTCGTATGCGCCTTACCGTAAGTAAGCGTATTCACCTTCGTGCGTGCTTTGATAATCTCACTGCTGGGATCATCCATGTTAAACACAGCATTTTTATTTTCTTTCTCACCGCCAGCTAAATGCTCAAAGAGCAGGCTCTTGGCATCGCGGTAGGTTTCCATCGTTTTGTGGAAATCCAGATGATCCTGCGTGATATTTGTCAGCACTGCGCAGTCATATTCAATGCCTGCCACACGGTTAAGTGCCAGCGCATGGCTGGAAACTTCCATTACGCAATAATCGCAGCCTGCCTGGCGCATAGCATAAAGAGCCTTTTGCAGATCAACAACATCAGGCGTAGTGTTATGTGAAACAGTTACTTCATCGTTAATCATAATATTAATCGTGCCAATCAGGCCCACTTTGTAAC
>CAVKDE010000059.1:0-6216 GCA_963654835.1 Duodenibacillus sp.
GCGTTAGCCATCGTGCGGAAAACGATGCAGAAAAACTGCGCATAACTACAGAAGATACCTGTAAAAAACGTGCCAATGCAGCAGCAAGCGAAGCAAACAAGCTCTTAGACAGCGCGCGCAGCGAAGCGGGCAAGATGATGCTAGAGGCGAATACTAAGTATCGTAAGCTGGTGGGCGATGCGGAAGAACGCAGTCGTAAAATTATCTTTGAGGCAGATGCTAAGGCAGCGCAGGCCGAGCAGGCTTATAACGAGCAGGTGAAAAAAGCTACGCTGCACCGTAAAAATATGCTGCATTTATTAGAAACTCAGGTGGAACTGCTGAAAAATTTTGACAAGCAGGATGAAGAGTAAAAGGGGCTGAATGATGATTATCTTAGTGCGTCATGGAGAAGCAACCCATCATACACAAAGATTAACCGGCGGCTGGACGGATTCGGAGCTGACGGCTAAGGGAAGAGCGCAGATAAAAGCTGTCGGAGAAAAGCTGGCCTTGGATTTTGCCGGGCGCAGCGTGCAGCTGCGCATTTTGGCGAGCGATTTACAGCGTGCTGCTGAATCGGCACGTATTATCGCAGGCTGCCTGCATTATGCAGGCCAGATTGAATATTGCAGCTTTCTGCGGGAGAAGAATAACGGGATGGCAGCAGGTATGACGGAAGAAGAGGCCAAGAAGCATTTTTGTCGTCCTGCTACCGATCAGGAGCTGGATCACCGTAATTATCCCGGCGGCGAAACGCGCAACGAGTTTTACCGCCGTAATGTGCATGGCCTGTGGCAATGTGCTGATATGGAGAAGGAGAACCTGCTTATTGTCGCCCACAAGGGAACCGTACAAAATATTATCTTCCGTTGGCTGGGGATGGATATGGCGAGCGTTGTCGACCATAATTATTCCGTGGATGTGCAGCCTGCGAGCGTGACGGTGCTGGGCGTAAATAAATGGCACGAACATACTATTTTTCGTTTGAATGACATCAGCCATCTAACGCAGGCAAGTGGCTTTGGTGTGTTTGATTTTAAATATGAGAAGTAAGTGGGGGAGTGTGATATATATGGATACGGCATATGAAAAGGCTATTTTAAGTAGTGAAAAAAATTATACAGTATTTAAATTTGGCAAGTATGTTATTCGCTTTCGCTCTCCTTATTCTTTAGAACGTTATACGGAGGTTAAAGAATGGGATGATGGATATATGGTAGTTATGGCTAAGTATTCTCATAATCAAGATGTTGAGGAAGAGTATATTGACTTAGTGCCAATACTTGAAAATTTATATATGGATGCCAAGAAGCTTTTGAAACCAATTAGAAAGGTAGAAGTAGTTTATGATTAATATAGAAGCAGTTGCTGATAAAGCTGATATGATTATAGATGGTTATGCCTTTACTAAAGCTAATAATGTTATTAGGATACTTAACTTAAATGATACTGATAAAGCCGTAGTTTTATCTTCAAAAGGTGAAATGTTGGAAACGACGATGGATGATATAGAACTAAAACTTGTTATGATGTATTATGATAAGAACAAGAAATTTATGGAGGAGTAAGATGCCGAAATATTTTCAGTATAAGGTTGCTGGTTATTTTCTTTATTTTACATCTTACTGTATTGTTGAATGTATGCATGTTCATGCTAGCGATAGAAAACTAACGGAAGCTGGTTCTGCTAAGTTTTTTGTTAAGGATAACGGTGATACCGTTGTTCAAAATAGAGGTATACTAAGCGATAGAGAGTTAAAATCTATTAAAGAATTTATTAAAGAAAACTACTTAATAATGTATAAGAAATGGGCTGAATATAGCAAAGAAGGATTTTATGGCACGAAGCAATAAAAGATGATTTTGTAAAAAGAAGGTTGCTTATTATGATAAATGAGCAGGTATTTGCAGATGCATTACAATGTTACAAAAAAGATTTTGTGAATGGTTGGTGGCAAGACGAAAAATATAAGTGGGAAGTGGTAAAGTGTTTTCAGGACAATTGGAATCTAGATGATTCGAATTTTTATGAGATGCTTAAACGTTCATTTGCTAAAACCTATAATTTATTAGCTTCAATGAGCAATTTCCCTAAACAAATGATAGAAGAATTTGCCCGCGAAATGCCTGATAAAGTAAAATGGATGTTCGCTGACTTATTTGATGAAAGCAAAGATGTTGTTGAACGTATTTTGGGCTTTAAAGAGTATTCTGATAAATTATTAAATGAGTATAGTCATGATTCGAAAAACCATTTCCAAAATGAGAATGCTATAAGTATATATTTATGGTTACGTTATCCTGATAAGTATTATATATATAAATTTGGTGTGTTTGATTTTAAGTATGAGAAGTAGATAATGTTTGTATAGGCAAGGAGGCAGCTATGGGCTTATTTTTAAATACGTTATCGCCAGTAACGTTATACGAAGATTTGGTGAAAAGCACATATTTTGTAGATAAGACGAGTTTTATAAGTCAAATGCTTGAACGCATTGGTACAAGTAACAAGTATGTCTGCATTACGCGTCCGCGCCGTTTTGGTAAAACTGTTATGGCCAATATGCTGGGGGCTTTTCTGACAAAAACTGGCGATAGCAGAAAAATCTTTTCTGCCTTAAATATCAATAAAGATAAAATGGCTATGCAGCATATGAATCAGTATAATGTTATTTATATTGATTTTAGCAGAGTTGGTGGTGACAGCAATTCCTATAAAAGTTATTTGGAGAATATTGTTGGCGCACTCAAAAATGATTTGCATAAAGCTTATACTGATGTTGATTATCGTGAAGGCAGCAGTGTCTCCGAAGATTTAGAACGTATAACAGCCGCGACAGGCGAACGTTTTGTTTTTATCTTTGATGAATGGGATGCTATTTTTCATGCAGCATTTATTACGGAAGCTGATAGAAAAAATTATTTACTGTTTTTGAAGGATTTACTGAAAGATAGAGCCTATGTTTATCTGGCGTATATGACTGGCGTTTTGCCTATTTCTAAATATACGAGTGGTTCGGAACTAAACAGTTTTGCTGAATATAATATGGCGACGATGGTTATGTATAGTGATGTATTTGGCTTTAATGATGATGAAGTTGATACATTGTTTGCTAAATATATGCAGCTTACAGAAAATCCTAAAGTAACGCGTGCTGGTTTAAAACTTTGGTATGATGGTTATCATACTGCGGCAGGAGATTTAATGTATAATCCGCGTTCTGTTGTTTTAGCATTGCAAAATAATCAGCTTTATAATTACTGGACTAGCTCTGGACCGTATGATGAAATTTTTTATTATATCAAAAATAATGTGCAGGCTGTACGCGATGATTTAGCTTTAATGGTTGCTGGTGAGCATATTCCTGTAAAAATTCAGGAATATGCGGCTATGCTTTTACAGTTGGATACAAAGCAGCAGATTTTTTCGGCTATGGTTGTTTATGGTTTGCTGACATATGAAAATGGCAGAGTGTTTATCCCTAATAAGGAACTTATGGATAAGTTTAATGAACTGCTTTTGACAAAGGCTTCGTTAGGTTATGTTCATCAATTAGCTTTAAAATCTGAGCAGATGCTTCAAGCTACGTTGAATGGAGATACGAAGACAATGAGTGAGATTTTGGAGTTTGCGCATAATACAGAAACACCATTGCTTTCGTATAATAATGAAATAGAGTTATCGGCTATTGTAAATTTGGTATATTTAGCGGCGCGTGACAGATATTATGTGCAGCGAGAGGATAAAGCTGGCGTAGGATATGTTGATTTTGTTTTTTTATCCTTATCATAAAGAAGACGATGGCATTATTTTAGAATTGAAAGTAGATCATTCACCAGCTGAGGCTATTGCACAGATAAAAGAGAAAAAATATGCTCTGAAATTTGCTGGTACTTTAGGCGATACAGAGAAACGATATAGTGGGAGAATTTTAGCTGTAGGGATTGGCTATAATAAAAAAGATAAACAGCATAGATGTATAGTGGAAATTTTGGAGAAATAAATTATTGCGTTGTATGTTTTTATGCGGCATTATAGCATGTAAGCGTAAACCTTCCAAACTTCCCATTGACTTATCCCTTCTACTAATGTATAATATTATCGTTTATTGATATTTGCTAACGCGATGAAAAAGACAGTAGCCTGAAGCGCAGGTTTAGCGAACCGGGAGATGGTGCAAGCCCGGACGAAGCAAAGCAGGTGAAAATCACTTTGGAGCGGGTGCGGCGAAAGCAAGTAGCTGCATACGGGCGCGCCCGATAAAGCGCACACGAGTGGCGTATGATTTTTGCGTCATGAGGGTGGTACCACGGAGTATCTATGTTTATTACAGCTTCGTCCCTTGCGGGATGGAGCTGTTTTTTAGTTAATAAGTAAATTTATCATAACGTATTTAATTATTGGAGGTTTTTACTAATGGATTATGGCAAAACACTGAATCTGCCTGAAACAGAGTTCCCTATGCGTGCCGGTCTGCCGCAACGCGAACCTGATTTTCTGAAATTCTGGCAGGAAAATGATATTTATGGCAAAAAACAAGCTCTGCATGCCGGTCACAAAAAATTTGTGCTGCATGATGGTCCTCCGTATGCAAACGGTAAAATCCACATGGGCCATGCGCTGAACAAAATCTTAAAAGATATCATCATGAAATACAAATATGCTCAAGGCTTTGATACTCCGTATGTTCCCGGCTGGGATACTCACGGTATGCCGATTGAGCACGCAGCTATTAAAGAGCTGGGCCTGAACCGCAACGAATTAGATCCGTTGACTTTGCGCCGCAAATGCCATGATTTTGCTCTGCAATGGGTTGATACCCAACGCGAAGATTTCAAACGTCTTGGTGTTTTAGGTGATTGGGATAATCCGTATATCACTTTACATCACAGCTTTGAAGCTGAACAGATCCGCGTATTCGGCACGATGGCTAACAAAGGCTATATCTATAAAGGTAAGAAAACTGTTTACTGGTGCCCGCATTGCGAAACTGCTCTTGCTGAAGCAGAAATTGAATATGCAGAACAAAAAACACCGACTATTTTCGTAAAAATGCCGCTCGTAAAAGATAACGGCCAGCTGCCGGAAGCTGCCAAAGGCAAAAAAGCTTACATGGTAATTTGGACAACTACTCCGTGGACCATGCCTGCTAACGTGGCTGTTGCGCTGAATCCGAACCTGGAATATGCTTGGGTTGAATGTGAAGGCGAAGTGCTCTTCATGGCTAAAGACCTGCTGGAAAAAGTTGGCGCTGTCTGCCATAAAGATTTGAGCAACATCCTTGGTACTACTATGGGTAAAGAAATGGAATACGCTGAGTGCGTGCATCCGTTCCCTGAATATAACAACCGTCGTTCTCTCGTAGTTATGGCTGATTATGTAACGCTTGAAGCTGGTACAGGCTGCGTACATACTGCTCCTGGTCACGGCGATGTTGACTTTGAAACCGGTTTGAAATACAAGCTGCCGATTCTCTGCCCGGTTGATTCTCAAGGCAAACTGACGGAAGAAGCTGGCGAGCGTTTTAAAGGTATGTTCGTATTTGATGCTAATATCCCGGTACTGAAATATCTGGCTGAACTGAACTGCCTGCTGGGTAAAGAAAACATTAAGCACCAATACGCACACTGCTGGCGCTGCAAAAACCCGATTATCTTCCGTGCAACCTCCCAATGGTTCGCTTCTATCGACGGTTTCCGTGATGACGCACTTAAATCTATTGACGACGTTAAATGGATTCCTTCCTGGGGTCAGCAACGCATCCACAACATGGTTAGCGACCGCCATGACTGGTGCATAAGCCGCCAACGTGTCTGGGGCGTGCCTATCCCGGTATTTTACTGCGATAACTGCGGCGAGCATCTGATTAATCAGGATACTATTGATTCTGTTGCTAACTGGTTTGAAAAAGAAGGCAGCGATGCATGGTGGGCTCATACAGCTGAAGAGCTGCTGCCTGCTGATACCGTTTGCCCGAAATGCGGTGGCAAGCACTTCCATAAAGAAACCGATATCATGGACGTATGGTTTGACAGCGGTTCTTCCCATATGGCAGTTGCTGCTAAACGTCCGGAACTGTCTTGGCCTGTTGCTATGTACCTCGAAGGCAGTGACCAACATCGTGGCTGGTTCCAATCTTCTCTCTTAACTTCCGTTGCTGTTAAAGGCTGCGCTCCGTACGAATCCGTACTGACCCATGGCTATGTAGTTGACGGCGATGGCCGTAAGATGTC
>CAVKDE010000059.1:6226-8071 GCA_963654835.1 Duodenibacillus sp.
GTCTAAATCCGTCGGCAACGTTATTGTTCCGCAGGATGTAATTAAACAATATGGCGCAGATATTATCCGTTTGTGGACTGCTTCTTCTGATTACAAGGCTGATATTCGTATCTCCCCGAAAATCCTGAAACAATTGGCTGAGGTTTACCGCAAGATCCGTAACACTATCCGTTACATCCTGGGCAATACCAATGATTTCAACTATGAAACTGATGCAGTTCCGTTCAAGGAAATGCTGGAGCTTGATCAATGGGCACTCATGCATCTGCAGCTTTTGAAGAAGGAAGTTACTGCTGCTTATGAAAGCTATGATTTCCATGTTCTGTATCATGCTATCCATGACTTCTGCACTGTAGAAATGTCCAGCTTCTATCTGGATATTATCAAAGACCGTCTGTATGCTTACAAAGCAGATAGCAAAGAGCGTCGCAGTGCGCAGACCGCTATGCACGAAATCCTTATGGATCTCATCGTTATGCTTTCTCCTGTATTGAGCTTTACGATGGAAGAAGTATGGCAGTTCATGAAGAAACCTGCTAACGCTCCGGAATCTGTACAAATGCTGCCGTGGCCGGAGATTAAAGAAGAATATATCGACGAAGCATTGGAGAAAAAATGGGATGATTTCATTGAAATCCGCAGCGAAATCACCAAAGTGCTGGAGCTGGCTCGTCGCAATAAACAAATCGGTCACTCTTTGGACGCAAAAGTTGAGCTGCACGCTGAAGGCGAAGCACTTGCTATTTTGCAATCCGTAGAGAAAGATTTGGCAACTCTCTTAATCGTTTCTCAGGCTGTAGTTGTGGAAGGTGCTGCAAGCGGTACAGAAGCAACCGGTCGTGAAGATTTGAAAGTTACCGTTAGTGCTGCTGAAGGCCATAAGTGCGAGCGTTGCTGGATTTACAGCGACGAAGTTGGAACTGATTCCGAACATCCTACTTTGTGCAAACGCTGCGCCGAAGCAGTTAGATAAATCGTGTCTAACGCACCATCTGCTGCGGAATAGCTCCTAGGAGTACTAGTATGTACGCCGTCGTCGCTATTCCTTGCATCTAGCACATTATCCACGATTTTGTTGAGTATTAATAGATAATAAACCGTCCTCGTTGAATCACAAATTTCTGATTTAATGGGGGCGGTATATTTATTTTTTACACTTCAATTATACAATAACAAATATAAGCAGATTTCACCTCTTTTTCAGCGGAAAATGCTTTAATATATTTTAGTTATATGATACAATCAAATGAGGTGATGCTTTATGAAGATTATTGTAACTGGTGGCGCAGGCTATATTGGCTCGCACACCGTAATTGAACTTGTTAATGCGGGTCATTCCGTTGTTGTTGTAGATAATCTGGTGAACTCCAGCAAGCTTGCTCTTGCGCGCGTAGAGCAAATCGTGGGGAAGAAGATTCCTTTTTATGAGGTTGATATCCGCGACCGCGCAGGCTTGGAGAAAGTGTTTAGCGAAAACGCCTTTGACTGTTGCATTCATTTTGCGGGTCTTAAGGCTGTGGGTGAATCAGTGCAGAAGCCTTGGGAGTATTATGATAATAATATTACAGGCACGCTGGTGCTTTTGGACGTAATGCGTAAGCACGGCTGCAAGAACATTATTTTCAGTTCCTCGGCAACGGTTTATGGTAACCCTGCGGTGATACCCATTACCGAAGCATGTCCTAAGGGTGAATGCACCAATCCGTATGGGCAGACGAAATCTATGCTGGAAGAAATTTTGCGTGATATGTACGTGGCAGATAAAGAGTGGAACGTGGTGCTTTTACGCTACTTTAACCCCATCGGTGCGCATAAATCCGGACTGATTGGCGAAAACCCTAATGG
>CAVKDE010000060.1:0-7946 GCA_963654835.1 Duodenibacillus sp.
ATCCAGCAGGCTGCGCACATTAGCTGCCGGCAGCACAGGCTGCACACCGCCCACCAGCGTCAGGTGAACACCAATCCCCAGCTGAGGATTAGCCTGCGCCAAAGAAGCAGCCTCACGCCAGTACGGCGCACTAGGCATCAGCGAAGTGCTCGTGATAAAACCATCTTGATAACCTTTAATAATTCCTTCGTTAATAGAAGGATGTAAGCCGAAATCATCGGCATTGACAATTAATTTTTTCATTTTTCTACACTCTTTTGTAATTAGCAAAATGCAGCTTCACGTAATCACGCAAAGCCTCTTTGCCATATTTTTGTGCCAGCTGCTTGGCGCACGCTGTCGCCTGTGCTCCACCGCCTTTAGGTAAAGCCTTCACACCTGCCGCGTCGGCCAGCGCGTCCATCGTATGTAAAAACTGCGCCCGTGCCAAAACGCTGGCTGCTGCCACCGCTAAATCACTCTCCGCTTTAGGCTGCTGACGCACTACGCAGCCAGGAAAACGTGCTTCAAGCGCACGAATATTGACTGTAGAAGTAGTGAACTGGTCAATTAACGCACTGTGACACTCGCTCTGGCGTTCTAAAACTTTGCTTAATGCGGCTACATGACCATAACCCAAAAGCTGGTTCAGTTTGCCTCCCTGCGCTGCAACCTGCTCATAACGCAAGTTATAGACGCGTGGTTTTAATTCCAACACGCTAAAATCAACAACATTCGCCTTAATAACATCTTCCAGCTCTAAAATTTTTTTATCCGTGAGCAGCTTGCAATCCTTAACGCCCGCCGCTGCCAATTTACCGGCAGTAGTATCATCCACCACCGTCGCAGCCACAACAAGGCTGCCAAAAAAATCACCTTTACCGGATTCATCACTGCCAGCCCACAGCCCACGCCTGGTCTGCGGAGCAGTAACATCGCCTGAAGCAGAGGCAAAGGCAACAGAGCCACCTTCTAACAGTGCCTTTAGTTTTTGCTGCAAAGCACTATCACCACTATAAACGAGAGTCAAACCTTTTTTCCCATTATAGATATTTACTGTTGCTTTAGCACCACAAAACTCCGTCACAAGCTGATAGCCAAAATTTATAGGCTTTTCCCTTGTTACTTCCAGGCACTCTTCAATTTTTTCTTTTGCAGCCACCACATAGGCAGCAAAATCTTTGTCCGTCAGTTTCGGCATCCTTCTACTCCAATATCTTAGCTACAGTTTAACAGCCACAGCTGAATTTCTTATGAATCTTTCTCACGTTATGCAAAACATACATTAAATATATTCTAACATCCGTCAACACAAGACGCAATAAAAAGCATAAAAAAATCCGCTAGAGCCTTGAAACCAAGCACTCTAGCGGTTATTCTTCATTGGTGATCCAGGAGGGATTCGAACCCCCGACCCACGGCTTAGAAGGCCGTTGCTCTATCCAACTGAGCTACTGAACCATTATTTTATTAGTGGAGCGGGCGATGGGAATCGAACCCACAACATCAGCTTGGAAGGCTGAGGTTTTACCACTAAACTACACCCGCGAGAAGTGGTCGGAGTGGCAGGATTCGAACCTGCGACACCCTGCTCCCAAGGCAGGTGCGCTACCAAACTGCGCTACACCCCGAATACAAAAAGTATTATACCATTTTAAGCCAACAAAGTCAAGTGTTTTTGTTATACCCCGCTAAACTCTTCAACCCAGTTTTTCAACTGCGTCCTCACTAAAGAATTTGCGCAGCAAAGCCTTCGCCTTCTGGCGCACCTCATCATCAATATAACCCTGCACCTGAATCAAGGCAAAAGTTACAGCCGCAATATCATCAGTGTAACCAAGGACAGGCAGTAAATCAGGAATAAAATCCAAAGGCGAAATCAAATAACCCAAAGCACCCATAATCAGTGCTTTATTTTTCGCAGGCACTTCCGGCTTTTGCAGCACATACCACAGCTGCACAGCCTTATACAAGGCTTCAATGCCAATCAGTTTGCCGTACTTGCTAATTTTTTGCAGCAATCCTTCTTCGCTATATTTATCCTGATATTTTATCAGCTCTTTTTCGTCAATCTTTGAACTGTCAAAGTTTTCGTCATGCTTATCTTTCATGCTTAGCACCACCTATTATACGCGTGCGTTCTCCCTATGGTGCTGCATCTTATCCTGATACATACGCGCGTCAGCCTGCTTAATCAGCTCGCTTAAACTACGCCCGTCATCACCATAAAAAGCTACGCCGACAGAACCACTCACAGACACTTCTACACCCTGAACCTGCATCGAGCTATGTTGCATGGCCTCCTGCAGTTCACTAATAGCCTCCTGCAAAACAGATTTCTCTTTAAAACCATACATAAAGAGCAAAAACTCATCACCACCAAAGCGACACGCCAGGCTCTGACCCTGTGCGTGCAGTGCCAATATATCCGCAATCTTACACAAATAGCTGTCACCAGCATCATGCCCATAAGTATCGTTGATATGTTTCAAGCCATTAGCATCAATAAAAATTAACGCAGCCTCGCCCACCTTATCAGGTGTCGCAAAAAGTTTTTGCATCTCATAATAAAGTTTGCGACGTGTATAAAGGCCCGTCATCACATCCACGTCACGCTCATGCTCCAAAGCACGCTTTTCCAGAAAATCGCTTGTTTTATCAACAATGATACCTATAGAGCCTCTTTTGTGATCAGCAAATTCTAAACGCACATAAGCTTCTGCCCAAGGAATTTTATAGATATTGCGCTCCTTATTTACCAGACAGCTGCGGATATCATCTAATTTAGCCTCAAACAATTTCTTATCCGCTAAAAGTCTCAAAAAAGCGTCATCATCAAGGCGCAGCAGCCTGCCCACATTTTTAGTCGCCACAACGCGATCCATAGAAGCATAGTATTCATAAATGCCTAAAGGCAGATTAGCCTTACGGCACATGATAAACATTTTGCTTGTTACATCCAAAAGCGTGTCCACCATACCGTTGATGTTGCGGCTCAGCTTAGCAAATTCCGGCAGATTAGTAATATCCAAACGCACATCAAGATTGCCTTTGGTAATTTTACTCAAATCGTCATTGATATTATCAATCGAATCAACAATCTCTTTACGCAAAAATACACCCGTCAGACGCATAATAATGAGTGCTAATACAATAAGATAAATGAGCAGCATCAACGAATTATAAATGGCACCTTTATACAAATCATTATTATTAACAAAGCGGCAGAGAATAAGATTTTGATTAACCTTGTTCACGCTAAAAACAGCATAGCTGCTAACATCGTTTATCCTGCGCAGCACGCCAGTTCTACCATCAATAATATCGTCAGGCTGAAAGCCGATATCAGTAAACTTTTTATCTAGCAAATCAGTTTTTGTCGAACCGACAATTTTCCAGTTTTCAGCATCAATAGCAATAATTGTTGTAGTTTCATCAACCAGAATATTTTTGAAAACAGAAGAAATATCATTACGCTCCACAATATCCAGATAACGCTTAGGATGCATACCCACCTGCACTATTTGACTGCCATTAGGCATCCAGGTCGCAGCATAAATCATCAGCCTTTTTTCCGCTGTATTGGGGAAAATATCCTGATACATATGCTTATTTTTATCCTGCAGCATAGGCAGAAAATAACTCATCTGCAAACCGTCATTGAGCGTCATGCCAAAATATTTAGGAATTGTACCAGCAACAATTACGCCTTCCTTGTTAAAGATATGAATCTCATCCACATCCAAAGTAAGGCTGTAACGGCGCAGTACATTTAAATCTTCAATACTTGAAGGCGTGCGCTGCAAATAATCCGCAGCAATCTGAGCTTTTGTCAGGCAGTTATCCTGAAACTCCTGCTTCATCAGCTCTTCTTCGTGCGCATTATTTTTAATAACGTTTTCCATCTGCTTAAACAGCATATGCGTTTCGTCATTCATATTGCTGCGCGCCATATAGGTTTGCAAAGCAAAATTAAGTATCAGCGACAAGAGCATGGCACCGAAAATAATTAAGCCTATTCTTCTTCTCAGTAATTCTTTCAACTACAACACATCCCTTGAGTAATGCGGTTCATTACCTTCTTGTGCTCTCCTGATTACAACACCACGCAAAGCTATCTGCTTAGCGCATATTGATAAATTGCAGATCTACGCCAAAATCGCCAGCCTTCAGCATTTGGATAACTGCCTGCAAATCATCTTTTTTAGCACCTGCTACACGTACCTGGTCGTCTTGAATCTGTGCCGTAACTTTCAGCTTGGTAGCTTTAATAGCTGCTACAATTTTCTTACCGTTTTCTTTAGAAATACCTTGTTGAATTTCCAGCTCCTGGCGCACAGTGCCTTTCGCAGCAGGCTCAATTTTACCCGGAACAATGCAGCGCAGAGCAATGCCACGCTTAGCCATTTTCTGGCGCAGCATATCTAAAATTGCGCCCAGTTTATATTCATCTTCAGCAGCAATTTTTACTTCTTTTTCACCTAACTCAATAGAAGCATTGCTGCCACGGAAATCATAACGCTGGTCAATTTCTTTCTTCACCTGATTAACTGCGTTATCCATCTCCTGCATATCTACTTGGGAAACAACGTCAAAGGAACTATCTTTAGCCATTTTATATCCTCCTGTTTTTTCGTATACTTGTAAATTATATTATAGCAAAATTATTTACTTACCGCTACTACCAGCTTAAATTATTTACTTAATTCCACTAGCATTTATTTTTCAATTATTTTTATGCGTAGGCTTAGCTGCGTTCTTTTTATCGTGCATATAAGCATGCTCTGCTGCCAGCTCTTTTTGTAACTGCACTGCACTCCACGCCGCATTATGCGGCGTAAGCATCGCCTTCAAAGCCACCTTCGCGAGCTTGCTCTTTTTAATCGCCGCCAGCAGTCTGTCTAAATCAGGACGCGTAAAAGCACACAGCACCAGCATCTCCTCAGCGGCCTCCTCGCCAGCATAAGCTTCGCCTACAGGCTCAAAGCCGCTCACGCCAGCCAGATAACCAATCGGCTGCAACATCTCGCTGCAGCTCACAGCACGCAGCTGCACGCGCAGCATCATACTGATAAGTTTCAATGCTTTCAAACGCTCTTCACTAAAATTAAAAGCCAGAATTTGCTTCTGCATATAGAACTCCTTCTTATCCTAAAAACTAAACAAATCAATTTGGTTCGTCTCCGGCAAATCCCGCAGCGCCCCCAGCTTCGCCAAACTCTCAATAACACTCTTGCTCACGCCCGCACGCTGGCGCAAATCCTCCTGCGAAATAAACGGTCTATTCACATCACGCGCTGCAGCAATGCTCTTCGCCGCACTCTCACCCACACCGCTAAGCGCAGCCAGCGGCGGACGCAAACCTGCTTCCGTAACCTTAAACTTAATCGGATCAGATTCATAAATATCCATCTTCTCAAACTTTAAGCCACGCTCCATCATCTCGTTCGCCAGCTCCAGATATGTCACTGTTGATTTATCCTGTACGCTTGCCTTAAAGCCCTGCTGATAAACATTTTTGATAAACGCCTTCACATCAGCCTTACCTCTGGCAACACGGTTATAATCAAAATCTTTCGCACGCACTGTAAAATACGCTGCATAAAATTCCTTAGGATAATGCACCTTACAATAAGCAATGCGGTACGCCATCAAAACATAGGCCACAGCATGCGCCTTAGGAAACAGATATTGCACCTTCTCGCAGGATTTGATATACCAGTCAGGAATATTAGCCTGCTGCATAGCTTCCAGCATCTTCGGCTCTAAGCCTTTTTTCGCCGCCTTGCCCTTACGCACGTGCTCCATTGTCTTAAACGCCAGACTAGGCTCTACGCCCTTAGAAATCAGATGCGTCATAACGTCATCACGCGTAGAAATTGTTTCTGCGACAGGCTTGCCCTCTTTAATCAAATCCTGTGCATTGTTCAGCCATACATCCGTACCATGCGAATAACCGGATACACGCACAACCTCACTAAATTTCTTTGGTTGAACGTCGCTGATCATCTGGCGCACAAACTTCGTACCACATTCAGGTATGCCAAACGTTCCCACCTCACTATCAATCTGCGCCGGCGTAACGCCGAGGGAAGAAGTGTTTTGGAAAATACGCATCGTTTCCTCATCACCCACAGGAATCTTCTTCGGATCAAAGTTCGGATCAACATCCTCTTGCAGATATTTTTCCAACATCTTCAAAACCATCGGATCATCATGGCCTAAGATATCCAGCTTAACCAGGCGGTCATTAATGCTGTGATAATCATAGTGTGTCGTCACAGTATCACTGTTTTTATCATCCGCAGGACGGTTCATCGGTGTGATATAGTGAATATCCATATTACGCGGCACAACCATGATACCGCCAGGGTGCTGGCCTGTCGTGCGCTTGATACCCGCAAAACCTTCCACCAGTGCTGCTACGCGCGCAGGATGCACATGGATGCCTTTAGTTTCGTAATATTTTTTGATATAGCCCACCGCTGTTTTGTTAGCAATAGTAGAAATCGTACCTGCGCGGCACACATTATCGCGTCCGAAAAGTTCTTCGGTATATTTATGCGCTACACTCTGATCAGACATTGCCGATGGATCATCAGGATCAATACCACCAGAGAAGTTCAAATCAATATCAGGTACTTTATCACCGTGGAAGCCTAGGAAAACGGCAAACGGAATATCGTGACCATCGCGCAGCATACGCGTGCCACATTCCGGGCAGTCCTTCGGCGGCAAATCGAAACCGCTATCCACTTCGTTGTTCATAAAAAATTCGCTGTGACGGCAATGCGGACAACGGTAATGCGGTTTCAAGGCATTAACTTCCGTAATATCCAGCATCGTCGCAACAAAAGACGAACCTACGCTGCCACGTGAACCGACAAGATAGCCACGGTCAATAGAATGCTTAACCAGCTTGTGCGCAATAAAATACAATACGGAGAAGCCGTGGCCGATAATAGCATCCAGCTCCATCTTTAAGCGGTCTTCCACAATCTGCGGCAAAGTATCGCCATACCAGGCGTGTGCCTTGGCATAAGACAAATCGCGCACTGCCTCCTCTGCGCCGGGGATAAACGGTGAATATAACTGATCACGGTCAGGCACAGGCTTAAAGCGTTCAATCATATCGGCAATCTTGTTCGTATTCGTTACCACAACCTCATAGGCTGCTTCTTTGCCTAAATATGCGAACTCCTCTAACATTTCTTCCGTCGTATGTAAATACAGCGGCGGCTGCATATCCGCATCCTTATAGTTCTGCCCTGCCTGCAAAATAGCACGCAGCTGCGCATCTTCGGGGTTAAGAAAATGCACATCGCAGGTTGCCACAACCAGCTTGCCCATCTTCTTGCCCAGGTTATAAATCTTGCGGTTATGCTCTTTTAAATCTTCTTCCGTGCAGATATTCTCGCGCACAAGGAACATATTATTTCCCGTCGGCTGAATTTCCAGATAATCATAGAAGCTAGCAATCTCTTCCAGTACTTCATCACTCGCGCCGCCGCGCACAGCACGGTACAGCTCACCTGCCTCGCAGGCAGAACCTAAAATAAGGCCCTCACGGTGCTCTTCAATAACTTCACGCGGCAAAAGCGGACGCTTATGCAGATAACGCAGATGACTGATAGTTACCAGCTTATACAGATTACGCAGACCTGTTTCGTTCTGCGCCAAAATGATAATATGGTGGCTGCCTATTTTCGGTACACGGCTTTTTTTCATCGTATCCGTAGGTTCTGTATCAATATTATCATCTTTCAGCTTTCTATCGCTGATAAGATATCCTTCCATACCAAAAATAAGCTTTAAATCACTGCCCTCAGCAGCATCAAAACAGAAAGGAAACGCCTGTACCACACCGTGATCGGTAATCGCTAGAGCTTTATGACCCCAGCGGATAGCCTGCTGCACCAAATCTTCCATCGGTGTCAAGCCATCCATCTTACTCATCTTCGTATGGC
>CAVKDE010000061.1:0-6169 GCA_963654835.1 Duodenibacillus sp.
GGCCAACGGAAGGACCAAGGGTAACTTCTTTCATCGTTACTTTGTTGTCGCTGCCAACAATATAAACAAATTTCTTATACATCAGCTCTACAATCGCACGCTTCGGAATTAAGAGAGCGTTCTGTCTGGTGCCTGCGGTAGCCTGCACGTGAGCAAACATACCCGGCAGCAGGCGATGCATAGGATTGCGGAACAATGCTTTAATGGTTAAGGTACCGGTGTTATCGTTAATGCCACGGTTTACTTCGGCAACAGTACCTTTGAGGTCATAAGTGCTGCCATCGCTCAAAACAACCGTGAGGTTGTCAAGAGAAGCTGCGCCGCTGTTGTCATGAGCAGCAGATAATTTCAGGTATTCCGGTTCAGCGATGCTGAATTGTACAAATACAGGGTCAGTATTGCTGATTTTAGCCAAAGTTGTCTGGCCTGCAGTTACATAGTTGCCGACTTCGAGAGCAGTCGTATCAATGCGGCCGCTGAACGGAGCAACAACGCTCGTATCCGTCATGCTGATCTGTGCGTTCTCTACCAGTGCTTCCTGTGCATTTACAGAAGCCTGTGCCTGATCGCGCTGCATAATAGCATTATCCAGAACTTGCTTGGAAATAGCGTTCTGTTCATACAGTTTCGTATAACGCTCGGCATCCATAGCTGCATTTGCCAAAGCTGCACGCGCGTTGGCAAGGCCTGCCTGAGCATTCAAAAGACCTGCCTGATAAGTGCGCTGGTCAATAGCATACAAGGTTTGTCCTGCGCTGACATTGTCACCACCCTTGAAATACTTGCCTGTAATCTGGCCGCTGACCTGAGCTTTAAGCTCCATTTCCTGCTGTGCCTGAACAAAGCCTGTATAATCGTAAACCAGGGGGGTGTCACGCTTAATAACCTGCATGGTTTTAACCAATGTTGCCTGTTGACCGCCTTGCTGCTGCTTTTGACCACAGCCGGATGCAGCCAGCACAAAGGTTGCCGCCAGCGCCGCTGCCAGTGCCTTCTTAGCACGGCTGGAGCGGATAAAACTAAACATACAAAAACCTCCTTCAACTTTTAACTCTGAAACGTTTATCTAAAATAATTTCGAGTATCCTTGAGTATAAACAAGGGACGAGACATAAAGCAGACTGCGCCCCAGTTTCAGAATACTACTATTATAATGGAGAATAGCAAGAAAATCAAACGCTTTCTAAGTGTTTTTCGTTTGTATTACTTCGTTTTTCTCGTATTTTCGCCAGTTTTTAAAAACTACTGACTGGTCAGTCAGTTATTCTGAAAAATTTTCTTATCCAGAATAAATTTATGCAAATTGCCTAAGGCGAAACCGCTCACCTCATCCTGACCATTAACGTGCTGCATAATAAAAAGATTATCGCCTTCTACATACCATTCATCCGGCAGCTTATCGGTAAAGGTGACTGCCTTATTAGTATTGAGTACGCTTAAAAGCGGCAGTAAATCTTTATCTTGGGTATTAAGCACCTCATCAAGCGCAATTTTTGTACCCATCTCAGGGTTAATGTTCACATGATGATGCACAAAGCTCGTCTTGCCGCTGATAAGCTGCACGCTGAGCAAATTATCTGTCGCACGCATCACTTTAAACGCCATATCTGCCTCGCCCTGATAAAATTTTTGCAGATAGGCCTTGCCTTCTTCAGCAAGCAGCGCATTGATTTTATTTTGCAGCTTTACATCTTTGCTAGCAAACACAGGATAAGTTGCTTCGCCCCCGCGCACTACGAGCCTACGCGGCAAAATTGCTCCCGCAGCAAAATCAAGCCCGTCGTTCACCGTATTATCTTTACTTTGTGCACTCAGCGTCATAATTGTCGTGCCAAGCTGTTGCCACTTTTGGTTTTCCGCATCACGCTTCCAGATAACGCCCACATCAGCCAACGGCGTTTTTCCCTGCGTCAGGCGCGCGCTGCCTAAAAGCTCATCAATTCCATCGCCATCAACATCGTAAGCCGCCAAGGAATGTAAGCCGCCAAAGCGCGCTGCGCCATCGTTTACCTCTACGCCAGACTCTAAATTAACAGCCTCCACGCTCTCGTTTAACAGCTTGAGCGATAACTTTTTTTCCTTTATATAGGCATTCGCCACAATCCCCATGCTCTCCGCTGCGCCAAAAGTTTCTTCCACCTTTTTGCTATCGGTAAAATTCAGCACGCGGTATTCACTCGGCGCACGCCAATCTCCCTGCCCTGCGCTGATTAAAAGCTGCTGCGCACCCTCTTTCCCGCTGATTTTTACAGACATTAGCTGGCAGTTATAACCGCCTTTAATGGAAGGCGCATAAGCTGTAATAATTGTTTGCTCTTTGTCTTTGAGCAAAACTAATAAATCATTAGCATAACCATTAGCTAAGCTGTCACCCCATAATTCTGCCTGCGCCTCACCCTGCACCAGCTTGAGCGTTGTGCTCGCCAAAAGATTATCCGCAGCATAAGCACTACCAGTAAACACGGCATTAGCGCACACTAAAGCTGCCAGCATTTTTTTTATTTTCACGTTCTCACGACCTCTCTGCATTTTCTACCATGATAATTATAACATTATTTGCGCACGAAAAACCGCAGCACACAGATATTTTTCAGCCTTGCTACAAAAAAACGCAAAATTTTTGTAGCATTTTATACACTCTATTACACATTTCTTTTTGTAACAAGAAAAATTCCACGAAAGTAATGCTTTTTCGCGCTAAATAGTGTACAATAATACCAATCTTGAACTAAAAACTTAGGGAGAAGGTAGAAAAACATGAAAAAAATTCTTGCATTGCTGCTTGCACTGTGCATGATGGTGCTGGCAGCCGGCTGCGGCGGCAGCGACGCAAAAAAAGACGCACCTAAAGAAAAGACCAAAGTTTCTCTCGGCATGCTGCGCCTCACAAGCAGCGCACCGCTTTTTATTGCCATGGATAAAGGCTTCTTTGCGGAAGAAGGTATTGATATCGACGCGCAATGGTTCGATGCTGCGCATCCTATCGCCGTTTCCACAGCCTCTTCTAAGGTAGATGTGGGCGCAACAGGCATCACCGCAAGTTTATATAATATGGCTGCCAACGGGCAGAAGCTGGGCATCGTTGCCGATAAAGGACGTGAACAGAAAGGCTATTCCTCCTCTGCCCTGCTTGTTACCACAGATAATTACAACGCAGGCGTAACCAGCTTAAAAGATTTGAAAGGCAAACGCATCGGCATTACGCAAAAAGGTTCCACTTTCCATTATATGCTGGGCAGAATGTTGGAAACCCAGGGTATGAGCCTTGATGATGTAGAAATTGTCCCGCTCAATAAATTAAGTGCCGTTATGGCAGCTTTAGAAAGCAAACAGATTGATGGCTGCATCTTAAACGAGCCCAACATCACGAAAGTACAAAAAGCAGGTTACGGCAAACTGGTTGTGCAGGTTGGTGACGTTATCCCGTACCAGACCTCCGCAATTTTCTACTCTCCGGACTTCATGAATAAAAAGGATGCTGCTGTCCGCTTCATGCGTGCTTATAACAAAGCCTGCAACTATTATTATGAAGCAGCAGTAGAAAAGAAAGATCCTAAAAAGCTGGAGGAAGTAGTAAATATCGTAGCCAAATATGTCAAAGCTCCTGCCGAAGATATTAAAGCAGGCCTGCCTTATATTGATAAAGACGGCAAGCTACTCGTCAGCGATATCGAAACCCAAATCAACTGGTACACAGCTAACAAAATGATTTCCGGCAAGCTGGAAGCAAAAGATGTTGCTAACACCAGCTTCTTAGAGGAAGCACTGAAGAAATAATGTTGTAGTGGAGGGGTGTTCGCACCCCTTCGCTTTTTATCTGGAGGATTGTAGAAAAAGAATGAAACTAGTAATCGACAAAATCTCTAAAAATTTCACTACAACCAGCGGTAAAGAGCTTCCTGTTTTAGAGGATATCAACCTCAGCATCAACAAGGAAGAATTTGTAGCATTAGTAGGACCGTCAGGCTGCGGTAAATCCACCTTGCTCAACATCGCCAGCGGGCTTTTAGAGCCCACCAGCGGCAGCGTAAAATTTACGGAAGTTGCCGCAGGCTATGAGCCGCGCATGAGCATTGTCTTTCAGGAGACAGGCCTCTTCCCCTGGCGCAACGTGCATGATAACATCGCTTTCGGCCTGGAAACTGCGGGTATGCAATCTGCGGAAAAAGAAGCACGCATTGCGCATTATATTGAGCTTGTCGGCTTAAAGGGTTTTGAAAAATCTTTTCCACACCAATTAAGCGGTGGTATGCGCCAACGCGTAGGCATCGCCAGAGCCTTAGCCATCGAGCCTGACCTGCTATTGATGGACGAACCCTTCTCCGCCCTCGACGCGCAAACACGCACCATCATGCAGGAAGAACTCGTAACGCTCTGGGAGAAAACACGCCTCACTACACTCTATGTAACGCATAATATCCAGGAAGCTGTTATGCTCGCAGACAGGGTCGTACTGCTCTCGCGCAGACCGGGTAAAGTCAGCAAAATTCTTACGATAAATATTCCCCGTGCAGACCGTGATAAACAAGAACACACAGAGGAAATCGCAGAATTTATCCGCATCATCTGGGAACACATCAGCAAAGATGCGCGTGCTGCCTTAATGGAGGTGGAAAATAATGGCTGAAAAGAAAACTGCTAACACTAGCGAATACACAGTGCATAACCGCATGACGCATTGGCAGAAAACTTATCCACACTATGTCAGCGTCCTTTCCATCATCGGCGTGCTCATTTTATGGGAAATCATCTGCCACAGCGGCGTAGTTTCTTCGCTCTTTTTGCCTGCTCCAAGCCAGATTATCAGTGCCCTTATCACCATGATTGCTGACGGTGAAATCGGCGTAAGCCTTGCTGCCAGTATGTACCGTATTCTCGTAGGTTTTGTTATCGGCAGCCTCATCGGCCTTGCAGTGGGCCTTGTCACAGGCACCTCCGCGCTGGCAGATAAAATTGGCAACCCTATCGTCAACGCGCTTTACCCTATCCCGAAAATTGCGCTTTTGCCGCTCTTCATTTTGTGGCTGGGCATTGGCGAACTTTCTAAAGTAACTATCATCGCCCTGGGCGTATTCTTCCCCGTCGCTATGAACACTTATAGCGGTGTAAAAAATGTCGATACGCTACTCATTAAAGTGGCTGTAAGCTTTAACGCCAGCTGGTGGCAAACGATGAAGAGCGTCGTTCTTCCGAACGCCCTGCCCATGATTTTTGCCGGCCTGCGGCTGGCAGCAGGAACATCGCTCCTGCTTCTTGTCGCTGCGGAAATGATTGCCGCGCAGGTCGGTATCGGTGCTCTTATTTTGCACTATGGCGATTTAATGATTACCGATCGCCTCATGGCAGGCGTTATTGTCCTCTCGCTGCTGGGACTTTTGTTCAATTTATTTTTGCAGTGGGTAGAGAAGAAGGCAGTGCCTTGGAAAAACTAATTTTTTAGCATAAAAAAACACGTTAGGCTATCATCAACCTAACGTGTTTTTCTTATGCATTTTTACTTTTTCTTAGCGTATTTCGCCAATTTTTTCAGCAGTGAATCTAACTGCAAAGGCTTAGTGACATATTCCGTCATACCTGCATCTAACGCCTGCTTTTTATCTTCCACAAACGCATTAGCTGTCATGGCAATAATCGGCACACGCTTAGCATCCTCGCGTTCCAGCGCGCGAATATGCTTTGTCGCCTCCAGGCCATTCATAAACGGCATCATTACGTCCATTAAAATAGCATCAAACTCATCAGGTTCTGAAGCAGCAAAGGCAGCCACAGCCTCTTTGCCATTTTGCACTGCTGTATAAGTAATGCCTGCATTGTTTAAAAAGAATTGGGCGATTTCCATATTCAGGCTGTTATCTTCTGCCAGCAGCACATGCATTCCCCGCACCACGCTGACATCCACAGCTTCTTTTTGCGCTTTAGCAGCCTGCTGCTTATCCACCTTAAAGGGAATGCGAATAGTAAAGATGCTGCCTACACCCTTTTCACTATCCACCGTAACCGTACCGCCCATTTTTTCAACCAGGCTTTTGACGATAGGCATACCTAAACCGGTGCCTTCATACGAACTGCGTGCCACATCGCCATCCTGCGCGAAAGCTTCAAAAACATGCGGCAAAAAGCGTTTGCTGATGCCAATGCCTGTATCTTCGCACACGAACTCAATCAAAGC
>CAVKDE010000061.1:6204-7938 GCA_963654835.1 Duodenibacillus sp.
CTTAATAGCATTGCTCAGTACATTCAATAAAATACGTTTGACGTGAATAGGACTGCCAATCAGGCAGGGATGCGGCAAATCCTCTTTTTTCACGATAATCTCCACGCCTTTTTCTTTCGCCTGCTGGCTGACAATAGCAAAAACATCGTTGCGCAGCTCACGTAAATCAAAAGGAACTGCTTCCAGCGTCACTTCGCCGGAGCTGAGCTTGCCCATATCCAAAACTTCATTGATTAAATCCAGCAAAAAGCCTGATGTCTGCCAAATTTTCGCACGACACTCCGCCTGCTTTGCCAAATCATCCTTATAATAATCGCCAATTTCTACCAGACCGCGGATACCGTTTATCGGTGTGCGGATATCATGGCTCATACGCTGCAAAAATTCTGTTTTCGCGTTATTGGCACGCTTAGCCACACGTGCTGCTTCGCGCAACTGCTCCTTATATTCCTCGTCCAGCTCCCGCTGCTTAGCCAGATACAGTTTTTCTGTGCGTGCGCGGAAGGCATAGAAGATACCTACAGCAATAAAATACAAAATTAACGCATAGCCAACTTTTTCCCAGCGCGTTGCAAAAACCTGATCTTTGGGGAAATAGACATAAATATAATAATCTCTGCCTTTATCCATCGTACCATAAAAAGTTCCGATATCCGGCAAATTAAGCTGCACTAAATCGCCCAGTTTCCCTTTCTGCTTTAATTCCTGCAAAACAGGCTCCGTGCTAACTTTTTTATTGATAAGCGACGAATCATTCGAGGCTACAATCTCATAACCGTCACTAATGATGATTCTGCCCCTGCTGTTCATGTTATAACCGGAAAACAGCGTTTGCAGCGACATATTATAACTTTTCGCATACGCAGCAGATGTATGGTAATACACAACTACAATTCCGTCAGCGTCCCCACGAGAGCACGCAGCTAAATCAATATAAGAACTATCATTAAACTGTAAACGCGTTGTATACACCTTGGCAGGATACTTAGCCACATCTAACACTGCTTTTTTTAGCAAATCATATTTAAGCGCAGCATAGCCAAAACGGTCGCCTGCATATTCACACTGCAGCCTGCCCTGTTCATCTAAAATCATAATACCGGAAAGACGCTGCTCATCTGCATATTCTCTTAACTGTTCCACCGATAGCGGTGCATTATGCAGCAGCATATCATGCACTACGTAATGCGCTTTATCCGCAGCTTTGGTAAAGCTTTTTACTTCTGTCGCAGCATTGAGCTTTTTATATTCCGTGTACTGCGATTTTACATAAGCAACAGTATTGCGTGCCTGGCTTTCCGTAGCACTAAAATCAGACTTCGTGGCAATCATAAAAACGCTGATAAGATATAAAATACCTATAACAACAATAGCTACAGTAATACGATCTCTGAAAGCATAAATCTTACTTGCCAAGATTGTTCACCTCCAGATAGTTATCAGCATCATCAAGATATTTTTCTACAATTTTCTTGGTTGTGCCGTCCTTGTGCATTTTCGCCAGCGTTTCATCAAGCTTTTCGGCAATACCACGGTTATCATCAGACGCAAAGGCAACGCCAATTCCTGTTACAAGCAAGGCTTCATTCAAAATGCGGTAATCAGTCCCAAAATCTTTATTATATTGGTTGATAGCACTTTCATGCGCAGCAACAGCATCCACATAACCCTTGCCAAGCATGGCGTAAATCAAATCCCTATATTCCAGGCTGTACACCTTACGCAGCTTAGGAA
>CAVKDE010000062.1:0-7857 GCA_963654835.1 Duodenibacillus sp.
CGCCAAAACTGACTGCCTTCGCACATGATGGCGATAATGAAGACAATGTACACCATGAAAATTCCAGCCTGCGTCATCTTTTGGCTTATGCAAGAATGTTCATGCTGCCACAAAGTCATCTGCATGCACCTATGACATTTGCTTTTAACAATTTGTACCAACAGCTGCATGATTTTCCTGACCAAGGGGTCAGTGCTGAAACGGTCAAATTTGTCAATGAAATTTTAGGTGATTTTATTAAGAATCACAAAGAAGGCTATTTTGTTGATTACGAAAACTTGCAGGATTTTATCACTAAGCTTTTTAAAGATTATACTTTGCTTGCTTTCAAAAACTCTGACTTTTCTGCTTTGCGTAAAAAGCTGTTGTTCCATTACCCTAAAGATAAAATTTATTTTTAGTAAGCTGTAAACTTCATAAATTGGCTTGCACATAACAAGCATAATACCACAAAAAGCTAAGTAGTTCGCACATTGCTCTACTTAGCTTTTTGCTTTTTTATTACTTACTCATCCCACTTAGAACTAAACTGCGGTAAAAAGAACAACCCGGTATTAAGCACATAACAATATCCAGCACATGTAATATAGTTATTCTGTTTATCAGCTATACAATACAGTAAATCCTCAACTCTATCTGTATTCGGTTCAACTGCATCACCTGTACATAAATAATTCAATTTACTCATATTTTTATTAACAAGCATATGAAATGTTTCTCTCGTAAAATCACCAACATTACCAATGCATGATTCTTCAGCAACAATCCGCTTATATGATGTCAAATCTTCAAAATTAACCTTTCTCTTCAGATAACCTTCATCATTCATAGATATAAAATGCTTATAAGATTCAACCATTGGATAGTTAATATAAAGTTTACCCATTTCTGTAGATTCATTAAAATAGTTCAGTAACTGCTTTAATTTATCAAAGTTATATCTGTGATCATGCGGGTCAAAATCAAATACCAAAAATATATCTGAAAACTTCTGTTTTAAAAGTTTTTTCTTATCTACATTTGTTTCATGTTCTATTAAAACTTGTAGAAAATCACTCGCATCACTCAAACCTTCATTCCAATATGGCGACAAATAACCATATAAATCATAAGCATTAGCTGAATAAGAATATATCTCATATTTACTGAATAACGGAAATAACTCAAAAGCTTTATGGTACAATTTAGGTTCTGTTTTCTTTCCTTCTGTTATAACTAAAACTTTACTCATCAAACTCACCACTTATAAATAACCGCTCAAGGTTATGCCCTTCGCGTAATTCTCGTTTAGTAGCATTAACAAACGACACTATCTTAGTCTTTGTAAGAATAAAATAGCAATCTGGACGCATAACTCTATTACTGAGTAAGTTAGTATTATGTGAAGTCAATAAAATTTGTACATTTTGCTGCATAGCCAAGCGCAAAACTTTTTCTGCTAATTCAAAATGATAAAATGCATCAAATTCATCAGTAAATACAAAACTAGCAGAAGCAATCTGCTTATACCAATAGTAAAAAAGCACTAACACTTTAGTTCCACTAGAAGCTAAATTATAAGGCAAAAGCATTTTGTGATCAAAATATACTAACTTCTGATTATCAGGAGTAACTTTGCATACAAGGCTTTCAGCTACACCATTATCATGTAAAAACTTATTTAAATCATCTAGTAAGTCATTACGTAATACATAGTCAAAAATGTTTTCTGAAGTAGCCCGATAACCAATAAAATTATTTATCCCATCAACGCCCTTAAACCATAACATTTTATTGACAAAGCGATACAACTTCATTATTGGATGTTCACTAGAGATACTGCTATTATTTACAATAAACCGAATAAATGACATACCTTTATCTTTAAAACTCCAATTTAGTTCTTTTAATTCAGAAATTTTTTTTAACGATGTTAAGTCACCTTTCTTACTAATAAAATCATAAGAAAAAACAACTTTATCATTAATTAATAGTTTTTCTTCTATTAATTCATAAGCATTTGCCTTTACATATATATAAGTTATTTTATTACCATTATCTACAAAAAGATAAGTAAATTCAGCCTCTTTGCTATCACTATCTGCATTGGTGTAAAACTGTACAACATCAGGAAGACGCATTTTATCAGTCAAGTGATATACTATATCAAACATAGCATAGCCAAAGTTTGTTTTACCCACTGAATTTTTACCATAAATGATCCCTGTTTTTACTAGATTATCTTTGATACTTTCTTTACTAAAATCGTAATCACGTACATCAGCTAAATCTAAAGTAAATTTATCTTTAAAGTTCTTATAATTCTTTACAGAAAAACTTTTTAATAACATATATATCACCCCGCAATTTACTTTTAAACTAATTTTATGAAGAGTATATTTAAAAAGCATTATATGAAAAATATAATAAAGCCATATTTTTGGCAACTGTATTATGGAATAATCTAATTTCTAATATTATATCACATCAAGCATTTTTTCTCTAACAACTATGCACTTTTTTCCGCTTAATTATAGCTTTAAAGTCTTTTCATCCACTAAAAATCTCTAAATTCTTCTTTCTCCACCTCCATGTAAAGAATCTAAAAAATATTACCCTATAAAATTAATACCACTCACTTTTCACTCTCACCCACGCCTGCATTTCACCGTTATCACGCACATGCAGCCATGACCCTTCATCCACAGGACGTAATGCAGATTTATCTACTTCTATCTTTGCTGCTGCGCCTTTGGTCGTTTCTACGTCAAGCATACACGGCGCATTCGCTTTTGCTAGCTGCGCATCCGCAATTTTATAAGCCGCACCTGCGCGCAGCTGATACTTCGTTTTATCCTTATCCTCTACCAATATATCACGTGCAGCAATAGCTGCCGTAGGCCTTTTTAGCTCCACAGAACTTGTAACCTGCAAGCTCTCGCCCACGCTAAAACCTTGAACCTGCGCTGCTATCACACTCGGCTCTTTATAAAACACATCGCCTGCACGCACCGTGTAGGTTTTATTTTTTGTACCAAAAAGATTAAAGCTGATAGCAAAGCCTAAAAAAACACACAGCGCCGTTAAAATACACATCGTCCATTTATTTTGCATAGCTTTCACCTCACATCAGCTTTTCTTTGGTAACTTCATTAAATTTCACAAAACCAGGTTTGCCGTTCAGCTCTACCTTTTTCCACTGGCCTACATAGGCAAACTGCAAAAGCTCTGTCGCAAAATCTAAATCAAAGCTTCTGCCATCCACCGTCACGCGCCCTTTGGTTTCCCCGCTGCCATTATCTTCCCGCAGCACCGTCACCTGCGTACCGGCAGGAATAATGTGCTTTTCAAAAATCCAGCGGCGGAACTGCAATTGCTGCTTCACCAATGCCACACGCTCATCTTTATCCTGACTGGACACAACATCTATAAAATCCACCTGCACTCCTTTAGAAAGATGCTCAATAACCTTGCCCTTTAACGCCGAAGGCTCATTATACAGCTCTGCCTTGTCCTTGAGCACTACGCACTGCAGCCTGCCGGCTTCCACTGCCTCGAAGTGCATGTTTTGCGTCAGCTGAGCAGTATTATAAGGCTTGTCACTCTTTTGCAGGTAGCAGTAGGCAGTGCCTGTCATAAAGCCAAGCATAAGCGCAGCAAATAAAACTAAAAGATTCTTCTTGTTGAAAAGATTCGTAAACATGGATAACACTCCTTGCGTTTCTTCTTCAGCATTTTATGAAAATTTTATCGATCATAAAACTAAGCTCATTATACTAAGATTCCCGTTTAAGCGCAACAAAAAAACCGTTCTTCTTACGAAGAACGGCTAATTTCGTGGTGATCCACCCGAGACTCGAACTCGGGACACCCTGATTAAAAGTCAGGTGCTCTACCAACTGAGCTAGTGAATCATTGGCTGGGGCGGCTGGACTCGAACCAACGCATGCGGGAGTCAAAGTCCCGTGCCTTACCGACTTGGCTACGCCCCAATCTTAAATTAGTGGTAACTCTGAAATAAATCAGAAAGGTGGGGTGACTGGTGGGAGTCGAACCCACGCGTAACGGAGCCACAATCCGCCGTGTTAACCACTTCACCACAGCCACCAAATTGTTTCCAAACTCAATAGCTTGGCGACAGATAGTATTATACTATATTAAGTGCTATGCGTCAAGAGGTTTTCATGAAAAATTTTATATTTTTTACGAAAATCTCTAATACCGCAAAGGCTGGCGAGAAGGTATCAGATACGAAGAATGGCGACGACGGCGTACAAGCAGTACTCCTAGGAGCCATTCTGAAGTAGATGATGCCTTATACGACAGACTTATCTTCTAGCGATAACTTCGATTTCTACATGAGCTCCCTTAGGCAAAGCTGCTACCTGCACAAAAGAACGTGCCGGCGGCTCAATTTTGAAAGCCTTTGCGTAAACAGCGTTGATAGCATCAAAGTTTTTAATGTCATCAACAAAAATAGTAGTCTTCACAACATGGCGCATGCTGAAGCGTGCTTCCATCAAAATTGCTTCTATATTTTCTAAAATACGCTCGGTTTCAGCTTCAATGGTATCCTGCACCATCTCACCGGTTTCCGGATTAATAGCAATCTGACCGGATACAAACAGCAGAGAACCTGCCAAAATAGCCTGAGAATAAGGGCCTAAAGCCTGAGGTGCATCATTTGTTGCAATAACTTCCATGATAAAATCTCCTTTATGTGTTATTTTTCACTGCGGGCAAAATATTGCGTTGCCCATTCTATCGCCGCAGGAGTGGCAGCCATACCGCCGCCTGCGGTTTCCTTCAAAGCGCAGGGAAGTGCATCGCCCACGCTCTTCATGGCATCAATCGCTTCATCCGCATTGATAAAGCTTGTTATACCGGCAAGTGCCAGCTCCGCTGCTAAAAGGGCCTGCAGCGCGCAGGCACCGTTACGCTTGATACAGGGAACTTCCACCAGACCAGCTACAGGATCGCACACCAGGCCCAGCACGTTTTTAAAAACGATAGCTACAGCTGTGCCTACCTGCTGCGGCGTTCCGCCCAGCATCGTCACCGCTGCGCCCGCCGCCATTGCTGCCGCACTGCCGCACTCCGCCTGGCAGCCGCCCATCGCACCCGCAAGCGAAGCACGCTCGGCAATAACAAGGCCAATGCTGCCTGCGACGACCATACCACGCTGCAAGGTTTCCGCATCCAGCTGGCAATGCTTTTTCAGCGAAAAGAAAACCCCCGGGAGCACGCCGCTAGCACCAGCCGTCGGCGCAGCCACAATGCGTCCCATCGCCGCGTTGCACTCGCCAACAGCAGTGGCATAGATAACTGCGTCCGTAGCTTTTTCTCCCAGCAGGCTGATATAGCTGTCTTTAGCAACTGCTTCTGCCAGCTTCTTGGAATCACCGCCAGTTAGGCCGCTGTGCGATTTCACGCCTGAAAGACCATGCTCTACAGATTTCTCCATAACATCCAGCATTTCCTGCATTTTCGCCAGCAAATCTTCTTTGCTGCATTCCAGCTCGCGCATATTATAATCAATTAAAAATTCATCCAGCGATTGCTGCCACGTAGCGGCTTCTTCAATCCAGCTGTTTAATGAAAGCATCTCTTTTTTCATCTTGCGCTCCTTATAATACACTGGCGATAAAACGCACCGATTCTATCTGCTGCAGCGCGCCAATCAGGTTAATAATTTCCTGTGGCACTGCCTCATCGCATTCAATAACCATAGACGCCATTCCGCCCTTATCGCTGCGGAAAAGGCGCATCGTCGCAATATTTACGCCCGCGTTCGCCAGCGTGTTCGTCACCAGCGCAATAACGCCACGCACATCAATATGCACAGTTAAAATCGCCGGCAGACGGCCTGTAAGCTCCACAGGGAAGCCGTCAATTTCCGTCACCTGAACCTGCCCGCCGCCAATGGAAGACCCCACAATATCGCAATGCGCTCCACTTGCCGCGGTAAGCTTAAAAAGCACGGTATTAGGATGCGCCTTATTGCCTAAATCTATCTTGTGATAAGTATATTCCAAGCCATTTTCCTCGGCATATTCATCAGCCTTAGGTATACGCTCATCATCAGGCAGCCACCCCATCAGACCGGCCAAAAGCGCCATATCTGTGCCATGTCCTTTATAAGTTTCAGCAAATGAGCCATGCAGATAAATTTCTGCACGTACAGGCCGCGCACCTAAAATGCTGGCTGCTAAAAGCCCCAAACGCACTGCTCCCGCAGTGTGTGAGCTGGATGGACCAATCATTACCGGGCCGATAATGTCAAAAATATTGCTCATGTTATCTCCTTTTATTCATCACTGGCAAGTGAGCGATGCGCCAGGCCTACGCACATTTCATTTAAGTTCAGCACGCCCACGCCCATATAAATGGCTACGCAGAGATGTTCGCCTGCACGCGCCAGGCCAATCTTGCCGCCCACGTTAAAGCCTGTAGCCTTCGCCACTACCTGCTCCAGTGCTTCATGCGCCGCACCTGCAACAGCACCGGCACCCACATGGGTTTCCGTAACCAGGCCCTGACGCTGCGCTGCTACAACAGCACGCTCAATGATTTTGACAATAGAAGGGATAAATTCGCCGCCAAAATCAACTGCGGTAGAACGGATACCTTTCTCCGCCAGACGCTCCTTCACCTTAGTTTCCTCAACGCGATTGGCAGTCAGCGCAATGCGCAGGGCAGCGCGGCCAATCTCGATACTATTCAAACAGCATTTATTATTTTCATGCATTGGAAAATCTCCCTTATACAAATAAGGGGAACAATGAAAAGCTTCATTGCTCCCACAAAATTAATCTTCGTCTTCAGCTACTTCCACAACCTCTTTAATGCGGTTCTTGTCTAAAACAGAAACCAAAAGGAAGGTGATAATGCAGATAGGCCATTCAAAATAAATTACTTCGTTGGCAAAAGTAGCTTTTAAACCTTCCAGCGGACTGCCGGGCATAAACCACAGGGCAATACCGATAAGGCTCACCAGCGTAGTCCAGAAAGCAGAGCTTCTGCGACACAGGCTCGGCGCAAACATCGTGAAGAAGAAAACGCAGGTCAAACCGCAAGTCATGGAAAGGCCGGCGATCATCGTTCTAACAATGCCTGCTGCATTGAAGGCAAACCATAAGGTAACAAGGCCAACGACGAAAACAGAAAGACGGTTAACAATAACGAATTTATCTTCCGCAATTTTGGGGTTGATAAAGCGTTTGTAAATATCATTACTAAAGAGAGTTGCTGCACCCAGCAAAATAGTGCAGGCAGTAGATACATCAGCTGCCCAAAGTGCTGCCAGCGTTACACCGCCAGCCAGCGGGTCAAGCGTCATAACAACCTTCGGCATAGCAAGCGCAGCCTGCGCCACAGGCATATCAGGATACATAACCTTGCACACAATGCCCAGCACTGCGCAAATAAAGCCAACCGGGAAAATCATCAGGCCGGCTAAGATGTAACCGTTGCGTGCTGCCTTAGCATTTTTAGCACCGCAGGCAATCTGCACAGGACCTTGCGCCGTAATCGTCTGCGTAATCATAACGATAATCCAGCCAATAATAGTTGCCAAAGCAAGACCGCCCACCGGGCTTGCCATAGCTTCCGCATTCGGCAATTTGCTGACAACAGCATCCCAGCCGCCTACATTAGCCACGGACTGAACAGCAGAATAAATAATGCCAATATAAATCAGGCTGACGCTGACGATGTTTGCCAAACCACTGGACCACAGGCCGCCAATTAAAGTGATGCCGATAAAAACAACAGCACTCATAATCATACCGCCGTGGAAGGAAAAAATATCCGGCAGCAGCGAGGATAAAATTGCGCCGCCAGCCATATATTGCAACGCGGTGATAACGCACATGATGA
>CAVKDE010000063.1:0-7838 GCA_963654835.1 Duodenibacillus sp.
TCGCTCAGCAGATTATGCGAGAAGATATCGTAGACAAGGTTTTAAAACGCGATTTACCTGCTTTGTATAATATTCGTAATTCGCTAGAACTTGAACGGATATTTTTATATCTATGCAATGTATCATCTGAAATAGTTTCATATGACAGCATAGCTAAAGAATTAAACGGTGTATCGCGCCCCACGGTAGAAAACTACGTGCGTTATCTGGAAAGTGCAAATTTAATTTACATCAGTAACCCAGTACACATTGATGGCAAAAAAATTCTCAAAAGCAAGCCAAAAATTTATATTGCCGACGCAGCTATTCGCAATGCTGTTTTAATGAATGAAGATTTATTAACAAACCCTACGGAAATGGGTAAAATGGTAGAAACGACCATCTACAAACACGTCAAAACATTCTGCTATCACAAGGCAACAAGCGTTGGCTACTACCGTGCTTCCGGTTCGGAAAAAGAAATAGATGTGGTGGCAGAATTTCCTGCTAAAAAAGATATCTTGATTGAAGTAAAATACAGGGAACAAGCACCTATAAATGACAACGATGCTATCTGCACTTTAGCCGATAAAGCTGAATTAGGTATCATTATTACTAAACGTCAGGATGATTATGGTGTACATAACGCGCCAAGCGGCAAACAGCTTTTACGCATTCCCGCCTATGCCTTCTGCTACCTGCTGAGCCTAGCAGAGAAAAATAACATCACTACGTTTTAAAGTATACTTACGTAAATCACCGAAAAATCGAAAGTATACTTTCGGAAATTCAGCATAAAACTGCAAGTATACTTTCAAAAATACAAAAACGCGAGAAAAAACTTCTCGCGTCATTTTTATTTTATCAGTCCCATCAGCGCATAAAAAATTGGCGGCACAATGAGCGCAGGCAGCATGTTCAGCGTTTTGCAATCGCGCAGCTGCAAAATTCCAAGACCTGAGCTGATAAGGAACAACCCGCCCAGCACGGAAATTTCTCCCATCAGCGCAGGCGTCATAAAAGGCGCAATAAAGCCTGCAAAAAGATAAATGCTCCCCTGCCAGCAAAACAGCACCAACGCCGCCAGCGCAATGCCAATGCCATAGGCAGAACTCAAAATGATGGAAGAAACAAAATCCAGCGTCGCATTCGTAAAAAGATACGTATTATTACCGTTCAGCCTGCTTTCAATCGGACCAAGGATAGAAAGCGTCCCGATGCAGAACAGCAAAATGGCGGTAGAAAGGCCTTCTGCCAGCTTGCTGCCACCTTTGGCCTTCTCCAGCAGTTTGTGAAAATGTCCGTCAATATCCAGGCGCGTGCCAATGAGCGTGCCAATGGCAATGCTCGCGATAAAAAGCACAGGATACGTTGTCTTAGGCATATTCACCACAAAGGCGTTCACGCCCAGGCCAACCGTTGCCAAACCTAAGCCATCAAAAAGTGCCTTCTTATATTTTTCATTTATACCTTTGCTTACAAAGCTGCCAATCACCGTACCTGTCAAAATTGTACTTACATTAACTATTGTGCCTAACATTTTTGCATCCCCTCATTGTGTAATTTATGTAATGTTTTGCGGAAATTTAAGCGAACAATTAAATGTCCAGCAGATTTTTCTTTACAAACATGCTATTATTGTATACTATTAGAGTATAAATTACAAATAAAATTGGAGGAAACTACTTTGAAAAAAACGCTCTTGACCCTCGCTCTGGCACTCGCTGTTGCAGCAAGTGCATCTGCTTCCCAACGCACCATGCATGAAGAAGGCGACCGCTTTAACTTTAACTATCCTGCTTTCAGCCAATACACTGATAAAGCATCTTACCTGATGAATAAAGATATCAACGCTCTGGTAGAAAGCAGCCGCAAAGAGCTGAAAAATCCTGATGTTGCTGATGTACGCACCAATTACGAAATTTATTTTGAAAACCCCAAATTCGTCAGCTTCACCTTCGGCCAAGGCACATACATGAAAGGTGCTGCCCACGGCATGAGCTATACCCACGGCTATATCTATGATAAGGAAAGCGGCAAAAAAGTTCCGTATACCCATTTTATGGATAAGCTTGACGCAAAACAATTGAAGCAAGATATTTTAGACGGTAAAGTTACTGCCTACTGCTCTGATTTAGAAACTGTCAGCACCACTCCCTTCCTTGAGGATTACAAAAACTTCAAAGTAAGCAAGGATTATATCATGACCCGCGATGGCAAGGCAATTTATTTCATTTATCAACCGTATGAATTAGATGCTTATGCTGCAGGCCCTATTTTCGTAAAAGTTAATCTGGAATAAGCTTTAAAAGGCAAAAGCACTTTGTACTACTGCTCCTTGGCAAGATAGTACAAAGTGCTTCTTTTTTATATTTTTGGCTGCTGCAGCATCAGCGGCAGTTCTAAATCACACTGCTCTAAAAGCACTTTATTGCGCAAAACTTCCTGCGCTGCGCCATCTGCAGCAATCCCCCCCTCATGCAGCAGGAGCACCCTGTCACAAGTTTCGTAGATAAAATCTAAATCGTGCGAGGCAATTACCTGCGTGCAAGGCAACGAGCGCAGGATGTTGATAAGATTGCGGCGGTTTTTCGCATCCAGTGCCGCCGAAGGTTCATCCATCAGAATCAGCTCCGGCGTGAGCGTTAAAATACCTGCAATCGCTACCAGTTTTTTCTGCCCGCCGCTCAGGCGATATATCTGGCGTTTTGCTAAATCTTGTAAATGCACCTGCGCCAGTGCACGCTCTACACGCTCATGCACTTCCTGCTCGCTATAGCCATAATTTTGCGCCGCAAAGGCCACATCGCTATAAATATCAGCCATAAAAAGCTGGCTGTCCGAATCCTGAAAAACGTAACCGATGCGCTTTCTTAGCTCACGCAGGTTGTCCTTGCATAAATCCAGCCCACACAGCTTCACGCTGCCCATATTGCGCTGGTATTCTAAAAGCCCCACGAACAGCTTTAACAACGTGGATTTACCCACACCGTTCGCACCAATCAGGCCAAGGCGTTCGCCTGCCCCCGCCGTGAAGCTGATATTTTTCAGCACCAGCGCATCCTTATGCTCATGCTTTCTGGCATAGGCAAAATGCAGATGCGCTACCTCTATAACATTTTCTTTCATAATACGCTCCTTCATAGCAGCCTGCCTAAAAGTTCAAACACAGGCAGCAGGCGAAAAATTAAGCAAAAAGCAAGGCTTGTCAGCACAAACACCCACGCGCCACTGCTTTTACCAGTGCGCCCCAGGCGAAACGTACCGTCAAAACCGCGCAGGCTCATGCTTTCATAAACAAGCTGCGCCCTGTCCACGCTCCGCAAAAGCAGCTGTCCCAAAAGTGCGCCCCACGCGCGGAATTCAATGCCTTTGCTATATGGCGCCCGCAGCGCATAAGCGGCACTGATACGGCTGCCTTCCTGCAACAGCAAAATAAGATAACGGTACGTCAAAAGCAGCACTACAACTAACACCTTCGGCAAGTGCGCAAGCTGCAGAGCGTAACAAACCTGCTCCATGCCTGTGGTGGCAATCAATAAATATACAGCTAAAAAACTCCATAAGCCTTTCACGAGCAGCACAAAAAGTGCCAGCCAGCCACCGCTTATAGACACGCCCAAAAAGTGCGCAGCAACGTGCGTATCAAAATAAACATTCGCCAAACCTAAGCCTAAAAGCAGCAGCGCAATACCTTGAAAGCGTTTTATCGTTTTCAGCAAGGACAAATCCGCCAGCTGATACAAAAACAAAGGGTAAACGCCCATGCCTAAAACGCCGCTAAGCGCGTAATTATGAAACGAAAGCACGGTGAGGATATAAATAAGCGTTGCCACAAGCTTCGCCAGCGGATGCAGGTTATTTAACAGCGTGCATCGCATCGCCAGCTCATCTAGTTCATGAATGGCACCGATGGCACTAGCAAGCTTACTCATGGTGCGCCGTAAAGCCTTTAGCTACTTTGCCGCAGGCAATGACAAGTAGCAGCACAACTACTGCGCCCACAACGCCTGCAACAGAAGTACCTGCTGCACTTTCGCTGCCTGCAAAGTTATAATCAGGCAGGAGTGCTGTTACGCTTTGGATAGCTTCGCTAAGAGCGTAAGCGTTCGTGCCTGCGCTTTCCAGCTCTGGGCTGCCTGTCATGCGCGCAAGCGACCACTCCAAACCGTCAGGCAGCTCGGAAGCGAGCAGCGATAAACCGCCTGCAAGCACTAAAGCTGCACTGCCCATAATCGCCAGCACATTTTTAAAGGAAACTGCGTTCTCCCGGCCTTGCGCATTGGCACACCATAAAAGCGTAGGACGCGCTGCATATAAAAAGAGCAGCACCGCAGCCGTAATTGCACCTTCTACAAGGCCAATCGCCAAATGAATAGGCTGCATGAAAAGTAGGAACGCAGCAAAAGGCAGCTGCGTAATGCCGGAAAGCAGCGTTTCGAGTGAAACGGAGAACGCGCCCAGCTGCAAGGAAATAACGCAGCCAAAAACGCTCGCCGCTATAATCTTCGCTCTGGACAAGCCATTTTTCATCGTCAACGCCCAGATAACGCCACCGCCTAAAAAGCAGCCATAAAAAGCCATATTCCAGATGTTTGCTCCCAAGGCGAGCAAGCCGCCGTCAGCAAATAATAAGCACTGAATCAAAAGCACGCCGATCATCGTCAAAAAGGCAGCGTAGGGCCCGACAATCGCCGCTAAAAGCAGGCCGCCGCACAAATGTCCGGAAGAACCTGTGCCGGGTATAGTAAAATTGAGCATCTGCGCCGCAAAAACAAAGGCTCCCATCACGCCCATTACGGGCAGAATTTTTTCATCACGCGCAAGGTTTATCCTACGCAGTGCATAACCTGCTGCTAAAGCAGAGCAGGCGTACATCCCTCCAGCGACCGCAGGCGAAAGCAGTGCGTCTGCCATATGCATAAAAATCACTCCATTTCCTGATAAATTACATTGCTCCTTCATTATAACATTAGAGCTTGCTCCAGTGTCAAGTAAACATAACAAAAGAGGACTGCCACATGACAGTCCTCAAAAATTTGCTAAAGAAGCTTCTATCTTATTGCAGTTTTTCTACTACGCCCGCAAGTTTTTCCTGCCAATCAGTGCAGTAATCCGCGCCGCCCTGAGCGCAATCGCTCTTGCCGCCGCCGCGGCCGCCAAACGCTTCATTGAGCAGTTTGATAACCGCACGACAATCGCCCTGCGTGTTCACGCCTAACGCCACAGCGTAGCTGATGCGCTCTGCATTTGCAGCAACAAGCACGCTCAGTGTATTCTCAAGTAGCGTAACTTTGGGCAAAAAGGCTTTGATATCCTTGGCATCATGCCCATCCATAGGCAGAGCCAGCACTTTCACACCCTCGGCATTCGTCGGCGCAGAGTTATAAGCTTCCTGCATTTTTTCTTCTTCCACTTTCAGCAGTTTACTCTTGGCAGCATCCAGTTGTTCCAGAAAATCATTCTTCATTTTTGCCAAAGCCTCCGGCACCTGCTCCGGCTTGACGGAAAGCCCCTGCGCTACGCTAAGCAGCGTGCTGTTTTTGGCATCCGCATCCAGCAAAGCTCTACGCCCGCACACAAATTCTACGCGGCAGCCGCCTTTATGCTTTTCGTGGCGGATAACTTTCACGCTGCCTAGCATTCCCGTAAAAGGCGGGTGCGTACCACAGCAGGTGCAGATATCCGCATCTTCTACCGATACAATGCGCAGCGTGCCGGTCAATTTGCTATTGAACTTGCGCATTTTATCTTTCAGCTTCACTGCCTCCGTGCTATCCATGTAGCTGATATGCACAGGGCGGTTCTCCCAGATAATTTCATTCGTATATAATTCTGCTTTAAGCAATTCTTCATCAGTTAATTCTTTGTCGAGGTCAATAAAAACATTGTCCTCATTCATATGAAAGCCCACATTGTTCGCTTGAAACAGCTTCCAGCAGGCATAAGATAAAAGGTGCTCGCCTAAATGCTGCTGCATCCTGTCTAAGCGCACGTTCCAATCAAGTGCAGCTTCCACTTCTGCGCCCACAGCCAAAGGCTTATCACATTCGTGATAGATGTGGCCATCTTTTTCGCTCACGTGGCTTACGCAAGCTTCGCCCAGCTTGCCCTTATCACTCAGCTGACCGCCACCTTCCGGGAAGAACACCGTCTGATCCAGTTCCACCAGATATTTACCATCTTTTTCCGTGCAGGCAGTAACGACTGCCTGGCATTTTTTCAGCAGCGAATTATTTTCAAAAAGTTTTACAGTCATCTTAATTCCCCCTAAAGCAATGTAAATCACAGATAATGCGCTGAGCTTTTGCTTCTATCCGCATTATTCTTGTTCACTATTTTAGCACTAAATCGCTAAACTGTGTTATAATCAAATGAGAAAAATTTATTTTTTAGCTAGAAGGAGCAACAAATGTTTCAAAATTTACTTTTTGATTTAGATGGCACATTAACAAATTCCGGTGAAGGCATCACTAAATGCGTGCAATACGCTTTAAAAGCACAAGGCATTGACGAACCTGATTTAAAAAAGCTGGAAGTTTTTATCGGTCCGCCACTGCGTGACAGCTTTATGAAATATTACGGCATGACGAAAGAAGCAGCAGAAGCAGGCGTAGAAAAATATCGCGAGCGTTATACGGATATCGGCATCTGGGAAAACAGCGTTTATGACGGCATGATAGATTTACTGCATGACCTGCGCGCTGACGATCGCCGCCTGGGCATGGCCACAGCCAAGCCGGAAGTTTTTGCCCTGCGCATTGCCGAGCGTTTTGGTTTTAACCCTTATTTGACAGATATTACAGGCTGCAGCTTAGATGGCAAAACAGATAAAAAAGCTCTTGTTGTAGCAGCAGCACTGGAAAAATGGCAGCTTACAACACCGGAAAAGAAAAAGACCGTCGTCCTCATCGGCGACAGACGCGAAGATGTTCTTTCCGCCCACGCAAACGGCATTGCCTGCATCGGCGTAGGCTTTGGCTTTGGCAGCTACGAAGAGCTAAAAGAAGCCGGAGCAGATTATTATGCCAAGGACATGGCAGCACTGCGTAAGCTGCTTTTAGAAAAATAAGCGAGGAAAAGCTATGCACATTTATGCAATCGGGGATTTGCACCTTTCAGGCGAACCGCCCACAAAGCCCATGGAAATTTTTGGTGCGCACTGGCAGGGACACAAAGAAAAAATCAAACAGCATTGGCTCGAAACAGTAAAAAAGGAAGACTGCGTTATTATCTGCGGCGATATTTCCTGGGCAATGAGCTTAGAAGGTGCAGAGCAGGATTTAAACTGGCTGGCGCAGCTGCCCGGACGCAAATTGCTCTTACGCGGCAACCACGATTACTGGTGGACGAGCCTTGCAAAAATGCAGGCACGCTACGGCGACAGCTTTGAATTTTTGCAGAACGGCTGTATCATGGTTGGCGATGTGGCTATCTGCGGCACGCGCGGCTGGATTCTGCCCTCTGCGGAAAACTTTAACGCGGAGGACGAAAAAATTTATAAGCGCGAAGGCATCCGCTTAGAGCTTTCACTGCAAGCAGCACGCAAACAATCTCCCCGTGCGGTGATTGCCGCTATGCATTATCCCCCTCTCTTTGCGCGGACGGAGCACACCCTCTTCACCAACCTCATGCACAACTACAACGTAAATTACTGCGTCTACGGCCACATCCACGGAGAAAACCATATCGCCGTCTTTGAAGGCACGCGCGAACGCATCACCTATAAACTCGTGTCCTGCGACACGCAAAACTTTGCACTCTATAAAATATTATAACGTAAGCAGTTAATATATCGTGAAGTGAATAGAAATTTTAGCAAATAAGCATCTGGAACCATAGAAGTGTCACAACTGTTT
>CAVKDE010000064.1:0-7813 GCA_963654835.1 Duodenibacillus sp.
GTCCCAAACCAGCTTCAGTTCTCAAGATGGCATCCTTAATATTAGTTTTGCCGTTAAGCACATCGGCAACAGGGCACTTAGGCTTATCTACTGCAAGCCCATGCGTCAGGTTGCGCTGCGGATCAAAATCCACCAGCAGTACATCATAACCACGCTGCTGCAAAATTTCTGCAGTAATAACGGCAGATGTAGTCTTGGCAACGCCGCCCTTTTGGATATTAAAAGAAATCGTTTTAGTCATATTAAACCTCCAAATGTGTTAAAACTACTCAATTTCTACTTAAAGTCTACTCAACTTCTACTCAATTTTTACTCATTGAGGACATTATAGCACCCAAAAGGTTAACAAAAAGTTATTCGCTTGCCAACATTTTTCCGTTCTAGGCGTCCTTTCTCGCCTTCCTCTTCAATTCTCTCAGTGCGATTGAAATACCATCAATTAAAGCCTCCCTGCTGATATGATTCTCATACATGACCATAACCAATTTAACAATTTCCATCGCATTATCTACGCCCACGAAGACCTCAACTGCGTCATAGTAGCTTTGCTTGCCATCGCCAAACACATCATGATAGTTCACCAGCAAATCTACGCTGTAGCATTCAAGGCATCTGTCTTTAAGCCTAATGACGAGTGCATACGCTGTACCAAACACAGTATCCTGCACATTTTCATAAGCCTGTCCCTCAGGAAAGCTTACCGTTTTAACCAATGCCCTCGGAATTACTTCAAAAGCATGCTTTTTCTGCATTTTTCTCACCCTTTCAACAAATCACACGTACACCTATCATTATATGCTGCATTCATAGCATTTTTAAGCAAACAACATGCGAAATCCTTAAAGGCCTCAGCTTTCGCTTTACATAGATAATAAATTTTTTCAAGGAGTATCCCATGAACCTAACCTATGACGTTATTATCAAACGAACCCCCTATGGTCTTATAGCAAGCGTTCCTGCCCTAGACTTACGCATCATCCATAATGACAAGGAGCTGAACGACTGCCTTGCGCAGCACTCTGCAATGTCACTCAATGACTTCTTAGAGCTCTACTCCGACACCTTCCTATTCACCCTCAGCAGCAGGATAGAAGAAGAAATCTATTGGCTCGCTAAGTACATTCTAGATGCGGAAAGCTATATTCCTTATCCTTATACCAACGTTGAACATCAAAGCGCCGATAAAGAGCATTGCTCTATCAGGATAACTACTGCTATCGAAAGAGGAGAAAGCCCTCGAGTTGACCTTAAAATCGTCAAATCGCTACTCAAAAAAATCCGCATCAGACATAACCCTAAGCTCGAGCATGATCCCTACAACGGTTACCTAAAGCTCAGAAAGCTCAAGCGTAACCGCAAGCCCAAGCAACCCTAAAGCAAATTTCAGATTCGGCATTAAAGCTTAACCACCAACCCTCATACTGAACAGCAAAAAGGCTGACACCTTGCGTAAATGCGAAGTGTCAGCCTTTGTTGATTTTGTCCGTGCTTATACAATTTTTACTAAGAGCTATAATATATAGGCAAAAGCTTCTGCGCACGCAACACAATACATTGCCTACTTTTTAACAGAATATTTTGCTTTGAATGCATCATAATCTGACTTTGCAATCCTATAACTCTCTTTATTACTAAAAAAACAATTCCAGATCCTTCACTCATAGAAAACGCCTCAATTCAGCGCAAAGAGAGTCGCTATAGCGACTCATACTGTAAATCATGCTATTTTTCTGTAATAATCTCTAAAATAATCCGGTCCATTTTTCCAAAGCCCCGTTTCAAAATCATATAAATCTGTATAAGCTCGCGAATTTATAATTTTGCCTCTAGCTTCTTGCCAAGTTATGCCTTCTTCTGCTGCCATATCCATAATAGCATCAGTCAAAATCAAATCTGCGCAAAACTTTTTCAGCTCAATACTCATACTTTTTCACCTCTATGACTTCCAAACAATCAACTGCCCTTTGACTCAAAAAGCAGTATTGTTCTTTTAACCTATGTGGTAAAAGTAGCGATATCGCCATCTTTGCTGCACTTTCATCTTCATATTCACCATATAATTCATTCAAATACGCTGTAATCACAGGGTTAGTTGTGTCATTGGCTATTTTCCCAATTATTATTTCACTCTCGAAAATTTCTTTAGGCAACATAGCTGCTAAATGCTTAGCAAGTCTCTGCCTTCTATTTATAGAAATAAAACGCAACCATTCCTTGTTAGCTTCTTCAAATTCATATATGGGCATATACTCAGCAGAAGCATGATATTTATAGCATGTTACATATCCATAATTTTGATTCTCTGAAATCTGCTTTAATCCCTTAGCTTTTAGCAAAGATGTTTTTATAAAATTTTTAGCCTGTAATTTATCCGCTGTAACATAAAAACCACGTCCAAAATCCTTGCCTGCTGCACACTTAGACAAATCTATAGTTTGTACAGGAGTATAGCTTCCATGATACAACATCATGCCATCAACAAGTTTCATAATGCACACCTTTAACCTTTAAAATTTCTACAATATCTTCATAAGTGCATTCATCACTGCTTAAATGCAACATATCATACGTATCTTCAATATATTTCCAGATTCCGTATTTATCGAATAATTTATTAGCTTCAACAGGTGAAACTTTTTCTTTTTCGCAAAACAATCTAAAAACGCGAGTTTCAAAAAAAATCATTTCATTTAACATAAGCTCGCCTCCCACTCAAAACATTGTAGCTACTATCTAAAGTTTAACACAAGCGATAATCAGTGTCAAAATAAAAAGCAGCTGCTGCTGATATATACCCATCCATGCTCATCTAGCGTAATTTCTGCTACTACCAGCTTATTCCACCATCGCAAAAAAACGGCTCCATTTAATTAAACTTTTTGCCATATATGCCACCCTGATTCACACAAAAGAAAAACTCCAGAAACTATTGCTATAGTCTCTGGAGTTCTGCTCTTTCTTGCGATTATAAATTTTTGCTGAAACCTTAACCTTAGTAATCGGCTTCACATTTCCCCAACTGCCCCGTTTGGAGGCATTGACTATTTTTTGCTGTTTTTTCGACATTTTTTCATACGATACAAATCTTTCCATTTCTTTTCCCTCCATACTTTACATTATAGATTGGATAAAATCTAGTTTTGCAACCCGGGCTTAGATGTTGCCACTAATCTCAGCGTTAGTGCTGTTTCGATCCATACAAAAATAGTGCTGAGTCTGTTAAAGGATGATCCCTACATCAGAAACCAGACTTTATCTTACCGGCACCTAGATTATACAATAAACAGCTAATGCTATCACGGAAAAAATTTTGCGCACTTAATTTTTTCCAATACACTTCATCTGTTCTCTGAGCTTCTCTTTAATAAGTTCCACAAAACTTTCCGGTTCGCGCACTTTAACAGTAGGACCAAAGCTCAACACTCTGAACACCATTTCTGTTTCCTCACTCTTATCATAATAAACGGTAAGCAAATAATGCACCTCATTCAGCTTTTCTGTTTCCTTTTCTAAATCCGAAAAATGCAGCAGCGCACGTACCATCGTACTGCGTTCATCATTAATTTCCAGCACCAGCTTTTGCTGCGCAACTTCATCCTTTAGCGATTGCTTAGCATTCCACGGATATTACCCTGCCCAGGTTAATCGTCACCTGCTTACGTTCCGCTATTGCCTGTAAACGAAACTTATCATCTTTAGCCGAATACTCCAAAGATAGCGGCACTAACTCTGTCCAGACAATAATGCTGCCTCTATTGCTCCTATACGATGCGTTGATATAACGTTTTTCCTTCACGCCATGAAGAATTTCTCGAAAGTTTACCCTGTACTTTGGCTTAGCATAATCATCTCCATCCACAAAACGATCAAAAAATACAAACTGCTCCGGTTTATATAAAGGCTCAACAGCCTGCAAGATTTGCTCCTGCTTAGCAATTTCTTCATCAGTGAAAAATAAGCGTATCTTTTCATCATAAAGCAGTGTTTTTAACCATCTTTTCTGCAAGCTAGTTAGTGGCATAGTTGGCATATTTTTAAGCGGCGTCTTTAACTCTGGTGTAAGCAGTTTCCATGCGTCGTTATTCAGCGCAGGCAAAAGTTGTAAAGCACTGTCAGCATAACCATCTTCACGAACAAACTGCTGCAAACTTTTCGCCGTCAGCTTTCCTTGCATAGCCTGCTTCAAAATTTTCGCCACAATATTATAATATGTTCCATAAACTTCACTAAATACTGTGCTCATCTTGCGCTTCACCAACTTTCTTAACCCCATACATTGCGCACACCGTAGTCAAATCCTGCCAAAACTTTTCTTCCACCGTCTTATTGCTGCACTTAAAACCTTCAATGCGACCAATAAAAGTACGCAACCACGGTAACATCTCGCCCGCATCATGCACATCGACAGCAAAGCGATAACGTGTATCATTCAACTTTTCCACTCGTCCGCAACGCTTTTCACGCTTCAAACATTGTAAAATATAAGGCTCATCTTTACTGATACGCACAACAAGCTCTACGTGCTCTAAAGCATCATTAATAGACTCTCTTTTATACGAAACTCCCCACAAATTCTGTTCCATCTGCTCTGCCTGCACATAGTATTTATCATAATCATGCGCTGCTTTAGCTTCCGTAACCCGTTCCAGATTATCCAGTCGGCAGAAGATAATCCTCTGCGCCTTAAAATACCAGCACATAACATAACGCCGTCCACTTTGCGTACTCACATAAATTTTTAATGGCAATACACGCAGCGATAAACTTCTACCCTTAGACGTGCAACTTTCAATGCGTACGGTTTGCTTTTGCTCCATCGCTGCAAGTAAATCCAGTAAAACGTCACTTTCTAAAGCGTGCAACAGATAGTGATGCTTATAAGCAAAAATATCACTGCTGGCAACAAATTTATCCTCTATAAAACTCCCAATTACGCCAAGCTGATTTGTCTCCGCAAAGAAACTCACTGCATCCTGCCAAGCAACCAAATCTATTATATCCTTACTGCGTTCATAATACAGTTCACGTCCACTTTTCTCGCTCACTAATAAACCAAGCTCCACGTATTCCGCCAACTTTTTCCGCAACGTAGAAATATCCAAAGTTACCGATTCTTCAAAACAAGACAAGTATTCCTCATCAAGTTTATCCATAAGTTGGCGCAGGCTCAGCTTCACATCAAGTTGCAAAATATCAAAGATAAAAAAATGCAGCATGATATCATTATACGTAAAACTTTTTGCCTTCAAAGCTTTATAAAAAGGATTGTGCTTAATCTTTCTGCTATCCACAGAAATAAAACAATTTTTTCCGCCAGTATTCTGTCGAAAGTACATATACTCGCCTAACCAGCTTTCAATGCGCCTGCGCTCATTATCATAACTGCGTGCGCTTTTGTCAGCAAAATCAGCTCTGCTCTTAAAGCCAAAAACATAAAAATCACGCATTATCTGCCTGATATGCTCAAAGTTTTTTATCAGCTCATTGAACGCCATTAGCAGCACATCCTCTCCCTACAATTTCACTAATTTTATTATACCACTAATGCACAGCAAAACAGAACAGCCTAAGTGCGCAACTTTTTTTCCACGATTATTTTTCACTGCTATGCTATACTCTATTCATCGGTTGAACACCGACAAGTTCTTTAAAAACCGTTTTGACAAATATATTGTATACCTCGGTGCACTAAAGGGTTATCAACCCCTCCGAGAATACCGGTACTTGTGACCAGGCTGTTTGCGGGATACTGCAAGCAGTGAGGTTTCTGCTGTTGCGTGAGCAGCGGCGGAGAAGCTCAAAAGGCAACACAAAACGGTATGTGCGCATCTTGGTGCCGATTAAAGCACAAGGGATTCTGGCAGCGACAATAGACGCTAGCTCGAAAGGCTAGAAAAATCCGTGAAACCTGCAGCAGGGATCTTGCAGCGAACTTAGCGGAAACTCCAAAACAAGCTGTTGGTAGTGAAGCGGAGAAATCCGTGTATAACAGAATCCTGCGGTAAAAGTAGCCCAATACCAGAAGATCAACTGGTCTTGAAAACCAGATATGGAAAATAATTTTCTGAACGACGGGTGAAATTTGTGGGTAATCATTCCTGCGGCAGGCGAAAGGGGCAGGAAGCTTAGGGTCGCTCCCGAAGGCTCAGACCTGTCTTCTGCGTGGCCGAACAAATCGGAAGCCATAGATTGCGTAAGGCGAAGGTCTATATGATATATTTGTCAAAGCGGTTTTAAAAGCAATAAAAGCAAAAATACCTGATGAACTACATTTTCGTAATTCATCAGGTATTTTTTATTGTTTTCAAATTAAATAAAGCTAAAATTTGCCTTTCAAGATTTTCTAAAATGACCACTCTAAAAGTGCCTAAAAAGGTACTTACTGTCCGATTACGCGTTTCTCTAAATTAATTTTTCCTAACTTACAAAATCAGAGAACAGTCCAGACATTTTATCAGCTATTTTAGCATTGATCAACAAGACTAAATGCTGGTCGCATATCTTCAATCTGCCCACGTGATAAGCCATATTTTAATGCTAACTTTTCCCAATTATTGCTAACAACTTGCAATATTTCTTTCGCATATTTTTTGGCTTTTGCTTCTTGTATACCAAACTTTGGAGCAGTTGTAATTGCTAAATCTAACGAAATGCTATTATCACTTTCATTAACATTTAAAGCCAATTCATCACCATAAGGAACAGGATTTACATCATATAGAGGAGATAAAGTCCATCCCATATCCGACAGCAAAAATGCATGATTTCTAAGATGGTCATCCGTATTAGAAACACTCATATTGAAAACTATTCTCCGCCAAAGCTCAATTAAATCTTCTTTTGGATTTGCACCATTAGCTTTTATAAACGCAGCAATATCCAAATAACTGCAACCATCTGCAGCTGAAGCACCATCAGCTTGATTAAGCAAAGTCATAGCCGAAGCAAAATGAATTCTCTTTTTTCCAAAACGATCAAAGCGTTTGATAAGAAATGTACTGCCCAATTTTGAAAACTTTTCTATCTTAGCTTCTGATACATTAAGGTTACACAAACTAGCTAAATCATGCACAACCATCTCCCAAGCACCCGTATCATTTTCATCATTTTTTGATGGAAACTTTGCAATCCATAGTTGACCCTTGGTATCCACAACAGTTGCTTTTGGTCTGGCTCCACCTAGCGATGAACCAGGTCGTATTAACTGATTTAACCATCTCTCAGATAAACCTGTTTCATCATTTTCAAAATTACGAGATGCTTCTTCAAGAGTTCGCAAAGTGGCCCAAGGTGGAACTGCTGATTCTTTATCATCAGCTAAAAAACTACCTTCTATATCTAATTTTAGCCTAATTCCTCCCATACGTGTTTCATCATATACACCTAAAAGATAGTCGCTATCATGAAGTTTTCTCGGCTTACGATTTTCTTTTTCTGCCAAAATCCGTTCACGTTTATTCATAAGCACACGTCCCCAACGGTCAGGTGATGCGTCTGCAAATAAGCCAAAAATATTTCTGGCAGATGGATATTGTCTGCCACCCAAAGTCATCAACTCTGGGTCTAAATCAACTAATAAATTCGTTTTCTTCAACCATTCTTGGTTATATTCAAATGAATAACTTTCTCCACCCCTGATGACATTCACATACAGCATACCCATAAGAAGTGGCTCGTCAAAGCTAAAATCATCATAGACATAAATCTGTTTTTGTTCCATCGCCATTACTTAATCCTCCTCGTCGCCCTTCTGCGAGTAATGAGTTCTAAATCCTGCAATTTTTTCCCCATCTCATCATCCTTGGCTACAAGC
>CAVKDE010000065.1:0-7808 GCA_963654835.1 Duodenibacillus sp.
CTATCCATCAATGTTTCTTTTTACCGGAAACGCAGGATGAATTTGATTTCAGCAAATATGATTATGTTGTTGATGCTGTAGATACTGTTGCTGCCAAAATCGCGATTGTGCTCGCTGCCAAAGCAGCTGGAACACCTGTTATCAGCAGCATGGGCGCAGGCAATAAAGTAAACCCGGCGATGTTTGAGGTTGCGGATATCTACAAAACAAAAATTGATCCGCTCGCCCGCGTCATGCGCCAGGCTATGAAAAAGAACCGTATTAAAAAGCTCAAAGTTGTTTATTCGCAGGAACTGCCGCTTTTGCAGGTTGATGAATTAAAACAGGAGGTAAGCGCAGAAGCACCTAAGCGTCGTGCGCTCCCCGGAAGCACGGCTTTCTGCCCGTCTGTCTGCGGTTTGATTATCGCTTCGGAAGTAATCAAAGATTTAGTAGATTGGGACGATAATAACCGTAAAGGTTTAGCATAATGGATAAAGCTAGGAAGCAACACGTGGCGGATAGCGTAAAAACTGGCAAGCGTAAAATTCTCGTCAGTGCCTGCCTTCTTGGTGAATGCGTGCGTTATAAAGGCGATGGCTGTGCGCAGGAGCTTTTATTGCACAGCGAAGTGCGCCAGCAGTGCGTATCCTTCTGCCCGGAATGTGCAGGCGGATTGCCTACGCCGCGTCCGCCTGCGGAAATAAATGGTACTGGCGGTGGCGCGGCGGTGTGGAACGGTACAGCGCAAGTCGTCAATAATCTTGGTGAAGATGTAACAGCAGCATATAAAAAAGGTGCGCAGCTCTGCCTAAAGGCTGCGCAAGAGCAAAATATTACCGCTGCTATTTTGAAGCAACGCAGTCCTTCCTGTGGCACACGTGAGATTTATGATGGCACGTTTAGTGGGAGAAAAATAGCAGGGCAAGGTGTAGCCGTCACCCTGCTTGCGCAGCACGGTATTGAGCTTTACAGTGAAGAAGAGCTAACGTGCGAACTTATGGAAAAACTTTTTAAGTAACCAAAACACGTAAACCTTATAGCAGACGAAAAATTTGCTACTTGCAAGTTAAGCACCAATGTTATATAATAATTTCAATGCGGGTATAGTTCAGTGGTAGAACAATAGCTTCCCAAGCTATGTGTCGCGAGTTCGAGTCTCGTTACCCGCTCCAAAGAAAACATCAACCCGAAGTCTTTGCAAGGCTTCGGGTTTTTCTATCTCTCAAACTTTCGTCACAAAAATTTTACTCTCTGAAAAATTAGTGCTATACTAATAATATATACACTTATTGGCTAGTGCATATAGTTTTGGGAAATTTTTTTAGGATTAGTAATGTTTTTGGAGGAAGTTTATGCAGGTGTTTAAAAAGGGGAAGCGTGGTTTTCTCGTGCTGCTTTTGGCTACAGTTGCTACGCTTTTGATAATGCTTGTTTCATATAACTATATTACTGAGCACGCGCGTACACAGAACTGGGATGTGTTAGAGAACGCCTCTACGACGGAGGCTAAGCTTTTGCGTACCAAGCTGGAGGAGAGCACCAAGACGCTTGATTTTGTGGCAGAAGCAGTGGCACGCGAGGGTAATTATAATAATTCTATAGATTTTTACAATCATATTCAGGTGATTCAGAGCCGAACTATTTTTGAAGGCATTGATATGATTCTTGCTGATGGTACGGTGTATTTTAATAGTGGTGAGGTTGGTAAATTACCTGAAGGGCAGAGCTTTGAGCAGCTGGTGGCAATGGGCAAAGGCATGACGCAGCGTATGCCCGGGTATCTTCATAAGGACAGACAGTTTGTGCGCTATCTTACGCCTGTAATTAAAGATGGTGAAAAGATTGCGCTTATTGTCGGCTCAATTAATTGCAACAAGTTAGATCAGGTTTTCCAGCCTGATGCGTATAACGGACAGGTGATTTTTTGCATTGTGGATGCTAAAGATGGCTCGTTTATTTTGGATAACTGGCATCAGAAGTTGGGAAATATCTATGATATGACGGAACGTATTCGCGACAGCGAGTTTTCCGAAAAGGATGTACATGATGAGATTGGGCAGATGCGCACGGGTTCGCTGGCATTTATTTCTAAGACTACGGGTGACAGGGTTTTCATGTACTACCGTCCGCTGTACTTTTATAGCTGGATGCTATTGCTCGGCGTAGAAGAGAAAACAGTTTTTGCGAACCTTTTTGAGATTAAACGCATTTTGTGGCTGAGCGGCCTGTTTATAATTGCGTTCTTTATTTGGAATGTAATTATTATGCGCAAGCTTAATGTGACGAACGATAAGCTTTCGCTGGAGCTGGGCAAATCACAGCATTTGGAAAATAATCTGAAGAAGGCTCTCCTTTTGGCGCAGAAGGCTAACCAGGCGAAGAGTGATTTCCTCAGTCGCATGAGCCACGATATCCGCACGCCGATTAACGGTATTTTAGGTATGCTGGAGATTATCAAAAAATATCGCACGGATGAGCGCAAGGTGGATGATGCGTTAGATAAGATTAAAACTTCTTCTAACCATCTTTTAAGCCTGATTAACAGCGTGCTGGATATGAGCAAGTTAGAGAGCGGTAATATTACGCTGCAAAAGAATAATTTTAATCTGAACATTACGTTGCAGGAGTGTCAGATGATGCTGGAAACGCAGGCGCAGGCTGCACATATCACCTACAACCTGCATGTTGCGCAGCTGGAACATTATGAGCTTTATGGCAGCGTGCTGCATCTTAGGCAGGTGCTTTTAAATATTGCCAGCAACGCTATTAAATATAACAAGCCTTACGGTTTAGTAGATGTTTATGTGCGTGAGCTGAAATGCGATGAAAAGCAGGTAAGTTTTGAGTTTAAGTTTATTGATACAGGCATTGGCATGAGCCAGGAATTTATTGATAAAGGCCTGTTCTAGACTTTTGAGCAGGAAAACCCTGGCGTGCGCACGGAGTTTAATGGCACAGGCTTAGGCATGGCGATTGTGCATAAGCTGATAGAGCATATGGGCGGCACAATTGAGGTGGAGAGTGAGCAGGGCAAAGGCTCTACTTTTACCGTGCGGCTGCCTTTTGCACTGGCGAAAAAAGCCACGCAGAAGCAGCAGGATGCGCCGGATGCTGATCTGCGTGGCGTACATCTTTTAGTGGCGGAAGATAACGCGCTGAATTTGGAGATTGTAGAGTTCCTCTTGCAGGAAGCAGGTGCAACCTATGATTGTGCGCACGATGGCGTGCAGGCGGTGCAGCTATTCCGCAGCCATGAGGCTGGTCATTATGCAGCGATTTTGCTGGACGTAATGATGCCGAAGATGGATGGCTTAGAGGCGGCGAAGCTGATTCGCAGTTTGCCAAGGGAAGACGCGCGTACTATACCTATCATCGCGATGACGGCGAACGCTTTTGAAGAGGATAGGGCCAAGACAAGGGCCGCAGGTATGGATGCGCATATGGTGAAGCCGTTGAATAAGGAGAAGCTTATCACTATTGTACATAAGTGTATAGCGTGTAAGCATGCCTAGTTATCCACTAATCCCCAAAAGTTATGCACACTGTGGATAACTTTTGAGGAAAACTGGGGATAAGTGGAAAATTCTTGGGATAAATCCACAGGGAAAAGTGAATAAATGCAGCTGTTTCCGTGTGTTTTGTGGGAAATAGTGTAAAAAAGAAGGCGTGCAGGCCAAGTTACTGTATAAAACAGCTAACGTAGGCTTGCACGCCTTATATTTTTGTGGATAACTACGCTCTACTTTCTTGCTTTCGCAACTTCGGCGAAGGCAATCTCTGCTGCGGCGATAGTTTTTTGTAAATCTTCCGGGCTGTGAGCAACGGAGACGAAGTTTGTTTCAAACTGGGAAGGCGGTAGATAGATGCCTTGTTCTAACATGGAGTGGAAGTAAATTTTAAAAGCTTCCAAATCACTTGCTGCGGCACTTGCGTAATCAGTAACCGGTTTATCGTTAAAGAAAACGGTGAACATGCTGCCTAAGCGGTGAACCTGCACAGGTACGCCAGCTTTAGCTGCTGCCTTTTCCAGACCGCCTGTGAGGATTGCGCACAGGCTTTCTGCGCGATTGCACACATCGTTTTGCTCCATATAGGTGAGCGCAGCGATGCCTGCTGCCATAGCCAGCGGGTTGCCGCTTAAAGTGCCAGCCTGATACATGGGGCCGGCAGGGGAAACCTGCTGCATAATTTCGCGTTTGCCGCCGTAAGCAGCAACAGGCAGGCCGCCGCCGATAACTTTGCCCAGGCAGGTGATATCGGGATCAATATCGTAGAGAGATTGGCTGCCGCCTTGCGCGCTGCGGAAACCGCTCATAACTTCATCGCAGATGAGGAGTGCACCGTATTTTTTGGTCAGTTCACGCACTGCGGTTAAAAAGCCTTCTTCCGGCAGTACAAGACCCATGTTGCCAGGAGTAGGTTCCATGATAACGCAGGCAATTTCTTCGCCGCGCTCGGCAAAAACTTTTTCCAGCGCAGGTAAATCGTTAAACGGAACAGTGATAGTGGTGCTGGCTACTGCCTTAGGTACGCCCGGGCTGTCCGGTACGCCGAAGGTGGTTGCGCCGCTGCCTGCTTTGACGAGCAGGCTGTCGTGATGGCCGTGGTAGCAGCCAATGAATTTAACAATACAGTCACGTCCTGTATACGCACGAGCTAGGCGCAGAGCGCTCATGGTTGCTTCCGTACCACTGTTGACCATGCGCACCATGTCCATAGAGGGAACAAGGCGGCAGACGAGTTTGGCGAGTTCAGTTTCGGCAACAGTGGGTGCGCCGTAGGAAGTGCCTTTTTCTGCTGCTTTTTTTATAGCTTCGGTTACGCACTCTGGCACGTGGCCCATGAGCAGCGGGCCGTAAGAGAGCACATAATCAATATATTCGTTGCCATCAATATCATAAATTTTGCTGCCCTTGCCACCAGCGATAAACGGCGGCACACCGCCTACACTGCGGAAGGAACGCACGGGACTGTTTACGCCACCGGGGATAAAATTGCGTGCTTCTTCAAAAGCAGCTTGAGATTTTGTATGTTCCATGTCTATCTCCTTATTTGCCTTGCAGCCATTTAGCTACGTCAAGAGCGTGATAAGTAATAATCATTTTGGCACCTGCACGTTTAAAGCCGAGCATGGTTTCCATAACGATGCGTTTTTCGTCAATCCAGCCTTTTTGCGCTGCTGCTTTTACCATAGCGTATTCGCCGCTGACATTATAAACGCACAGCGGGCGGTTGAAGGTTTCGTGTACGCGTTGTACTACGTCAAGAAAAGCCAGTGCTGGTTTAACCATGACGATATCTGCGCCTTCTTCAATATCTAAGGCAACTTCACGCAGTGCTTCGTCGCTGTTGGCCGGGTCCATCTGGTAGCCTTTGCGGTCACCTGCGGAAGGAGCGGAATCAGCAGCAGCACGGAACGGGCCGTAATAAGCGGAAGCAAATTTTGCAGAATAAGCCATAATAGGAATGTTGCTGAAGCCTGCGGCATCTAATGCTTCGCGGATAGCTTTAACGTAACCGTCCATCATGTTGGAAGGAGCAATCATATCTGCACCTGCCTGTACGTGGGATACGGCAACTTTAGCGAGCAGTGGCAGGGTTTCATCGTTATTTACAGTGCAGCCGTTTTCCAGCACGCCGCAGTGGCCGTGGTCAGTGTATTCGCACATGCATACATCGGTAATGATAACAAGTTCAGGATATTTTTCTTTAATCAGCTTGCACGCCATCTGTACAGGCTCTTTCATATCCCAGGCACTGCTGCCTACAGCGTCTTTGTAGGAAGGAACGCCAAAAAGCAGTACAGCAGGAATGCCAAGTGCTACAACTTCATCTACACATTCCATGACGCGGTCAAGAGACCAGTGGTAGTTGCCAGGTAGGGATTCAATTTCGTGCTTTACATTTTCGCCGGGAACAACGAAGATAGGATAGATTAAATCTTTTACGGAAACTTCCGTTTCACGGATCATAGCACGCAGATTTTCAGTAGCGCGCGTGCGGCGCGGACGGTATACGGGAAAACCGGTAATACTCATCTTTCTACACTTCCTTATTTATTATAGTAACTATTAATAGCGGTCATGAGGCCGTCAATTGTATATTCAGCGGCAGAAATTGTCGCAGTATAACCATTTTGCTTGAGCGTTTCTGCTGTTACAGGACCAATGGCAGCGAGCGCAGCTTTATTTAAAAGCTCTGCTTTATCGCCCAAAACTTTTAAAAGGTTCGTCACAGTGCTGCTGGAGGTGAAGGTGACAACGCTTGCTTCACCGCTTGCAAGGGCAGCGATAAGCTCGTCTTTGTTTTCGCAATCGGCAACAGTTTCATAAGCCGTTGCTACAGTTATTTCTGCGCCGATTTTGCGCAGGGATTCGGGGAGCACTTCGCGTGCTACCTTAGCGCGGGCAATAAGAATTTTGTCGCCTGTGCTGATTTTGCCTGCGAGTGCTTCTGCCAGCTCTTCTGCTTTGTAAGCGGAAGGGATAAGATCCGCAGTTAAACCGTGGTTTGCGAGAGCTTTGGCGGTGGCGCTGCCGATAGCTGCTAGTTTCACATTAGCCAGGGTGCGGGCGTCTTTACCTGCATTTACCAAACGCTCGAAGAAGTAATCTACGCCGTTAGAGCTGGTGAAGACCAGCCATTTATAATCATTGATATGCGTAATAGCATTGTCTAAAGGAGCGTAATCGCTGGCAGGAACAATTTTAATAGCCGGAACTTCAATAACCTTCGCACCTTGTGCTTCCAGTTTTTTCGTTAGCGCGCTGGCCTGTGCGCGTGCGCGGGTTACGATAACAGTTTTGCCAAAGAGCGGTTTGTTATCGAACCATTGCAGCTGCTCGCGTAAGCGTACAACTTCACCTACAAGGAAGATGGCAGGCGGTTTCATGCCTGCTTTTTTCACGTCAGCGGCAGCTTGGCCGAGAGTTGTAATTAAAGTGCGCTGTTCAGGGTGCGTGCCCCAGCGGATAACAGCAGCAGGGCAGTCTGCGCTTCTGCCATTAGCGATGAGCTGGCTGCTGATTTTTTCAATATTTTCTACACCCATGAGGAAAACGAGAGTATCAACCGCAGTTGCCAATCCTTTCCAGTTAATTGTGGATTCGCCTTTGGTGGGATCCTCGTGACCGGTGATAACAGCAAAGGAGGTTGCCACATGGCGATGGGTAACAGGGATGCCTGCGTATTCTGCAACAGCAATGGCACTGGTAACACCGGGAACAAATTCAAACGGCAGGCCTGCTTCACGCAGTTCAATAGCTTCTTCGCCGCCGCGGCCAAAGACGAAAGGATCACCGCCTTTTAAACGGGCAACGGTTTTGCCTTCTGCTGCAAGTTTAACGAGCAATTTATTGATATCAGGCTGGCGCATGGTGTGGTTAGCACTTGCCTTACCTACGTAAACCATTTCTGCATCCTTGCGGGCGAAGGCGAGAATGCGCGGGTCAGCTAAGCGGTCATAAACAACAGCGTCCGCTGTTTGCAGGCACTCTTTGGCCTTTAAGCCTAATAGTCCCGGGTCGCCGGGGCCTGCACCGATTAAATATACTTTACCTTGTTTCGTCATAGTGTCACTCTCCTTAAAGTATTGCCGCAAGAATTTCCTTGCCGCCTGCAGCTAACATTTTTTTGCCCAGCGTTTTACCAAGTTCAGCAGCGTTTTTTGCTTCGCCGCTAATAGTATCACGCAGGATGGTGCTGCCATCTAAAGATGCAATAATTGCTTCAATTTTAATTTTCTCTTCTGCTACATCAGCATGTACGCCGATAGGCACCTGGCAGCCGCCTTCCACTAAGCCGAGAAAGGCACGTTCTGCATCAGT
>CAVKDE010000066.1:0-7797 GCA_963654835.1 Duodenibacillus sp.
GTGTAGTAACGCAGGCGTTCTTTGAGGGCTTCTATTTCCTCGGCAATAATTTGCTCGGCAACTTGTGCTTCGTGGCTGCGAAAGCTCTTATTAGTATCTACAACGCCTTCTAAATCATCAATGTTGTAAATGGTTACGCCGGGGATATCTGCCAGGCGCGGGTCCACATCACGCGGGACAGCGATATCAATTAAAATCAGCGGACGGCCTTTGCGCTGGGGCAGCAGCGGCCCAAGGTTTTCGGCAGTGAGCACATAATGCGGTGCTCCTGTGGAGGTGATGATGATATCAGCATCCGCAGCGTGCTCGAACATAGCGCGGTAGGGAATAGCTGTACCGTGAAATTTTTCAGCCAGCTCATGCGCGCGTTCGTAGTGGCGGTTGCTCACGCAGATGGTCTGCGCGCCTTTGTCCAAAAGGTGCTGCGTAGTCAGCTCGCTCATCTTGCCTGCGCCGACGACGAGAATCTGCGCCTTCGTCAAATCACCTAAAATTTTAATGGCTAAATCAACCGCTGCGCTGGAAACAGAAACGCTGCTATAAGCAATTTTTGTTTCGGTGCGTACACGTTTGCCTACGGCAATGGCGCGGTTCATAAGCGTATTTAAAATGGTATCGGTCATACCGTTTTCACGTGCCAGCTGATAAGCATTTTTTATCTGGCTTAAAATCTGGCCTTCGCCAACGATTAAAGAATCAAGGCTGGAGGCAACGCGGAACAGGTGCTTGACGCAATAAGTACCGCTAAGATTATAAAAATATTCGCTTTTGTAATTATCCCCCGCAAGATGTTTGAGCAGCGATTTGATAAAGGGAATCGCTTCGTGGGGATTTTCGATAACCATGTACAGCTCTGTACGGTTGCAGGTAGAAAGCAGCATGGCTTCGGGGATGTTGTCATAATTGCGCAGGCGGCGCAGAATGCTTGCCACCCTGTCGCTAGAAAAATTAAAACGCTCACGGATCTCAACGGGAGCTGTTTTGTGGTTGAGTCCTAAGACTGTTAACTGCATCTAGTACCTTCTCCTTTGCTTGGGCAGTGTTGCCTGCCCTGAGTAAATTTAGTAAATCCTGATTTAAAACGCTGCGCCAGAATGCTGTGCGTGCTTCGCTGGTAGTGTTTGTGGCTTTAACCACGTCCCGCTGCGTGAGCAGAAAGTCGTTAAAATCTGCTAAATCTGCTGTAATAAAACCTGCCAGCTGCTTTTTCAAAAGGCGCGTGAAAGCAGGCATTCCGCCTGTCGCGAGAGCAATAGTGATGCTGCCTTGAGTGATAGATGATGGAACAGTGAAATTGCTCAGCTCCGGCTCCGTAATATTATTTACGAGGCAAGGGGCATCGGCAGAAATCTTCCTATTGATAGCTTTGTCATTTGTGGCGGCAATGACCACAAAGGCTTTAGCCAGATATTCCGGCTTGTAGCTATCTGTAATAAGCGTGCAGCTTTTGGCTTCGCCAAGGTGCGCTACTTGCTCACAAAAGCTGGGGGCAATAACGGTGACGCGTGCTCCTGCCTCCAAAAGCGTTTGCAGCTTGCGCGCGGCGACTGTGCCGCCGCCGATAATGACGCACTGCCTGCCTGTTACGCGCAGCATTGCAGGGTAATGAAAATCGTTCTTAATAAGCATTTATTAAACCACCTATATGAATGTGATAATGAGTGTCATTAAAGAGATTTCTTAACTTATATATAATATCATATTCGGCGAGTTTTTTAAAGGGAAGCAGGTGTGAAATAAATGGACAAAAAAGAGAAAGTGTTCAGTAAGTGATGGCAGGTGCCTTTTTACATACAAAAAGCTCCAGCCACAATCCTTGCGGATTATAGCTGGAGCTTTTTTAGTTCGCACGTAAATTTTACGTCTTAATTATTTGCCAAAGTATCTTGCAAGCAGACCGGCGAAAGCTTTGCCATGGCGAGCTTCATCACGAGCCATTTCATGAACGGTGTCATGGATAGCATCAAGGCCTAAAGCTTTAGCGCGTTTAGCAAGGTCAGTTTTACCGGCGGTTGCACCGTTTTCAGCTTCTACACGCATTTCCAGATTTTTTTTGGTGGAATCGGTTACAACTTCGCCTAAGAGTTCTGCAAATTTAGCAGCGTGTTCTGCTTCTTCCAAAGCAGCTTTTTCCCAGTACAGGCCGATTTCCGGATAGCCTTCGCGGAAAGCTACGCGGCTCATTGCCAGATACATACCAACTTCGGAGCATTCACCATTGAAGTTAGCACGCAGGTCTTCTTTGATATCTTCCGGAACGTCGGAAGCAACACCTACAACGTGTTCAGCAGCCCATTCCATTTCACCTTTTTGCTCGGTGAATTTGCTTGCCGGAGCACCGCATTGCGGGCATTTTGCCGGAGTAGCTTCGCCTTCATATACATAACCACATACTTGACATACAAATTTTTTCATAATAAGTTACCTCCAGATTTTTATATATTGCATTGCTTAATTTCTTGTTTGCACAGCTTGTGTGCTCTTGACATCTATATAATAACACAGCTAATGCAAGTTGTCAATAATAATTATCCGTTAGTTTTTATTTTTATTTAGTCAGCATCAGCTAACTTGCAAAATCTGTGGAAACTACTTGTAAATTTGCGCAGAAAAGAGGATAATTATAATGTATAACTATCTATGAATAAGGGGATCTTATGAGCGAAGAAAATAAAAGTTCTAATAGTAAATTTTTGAAAGGCACGCTGATTTTAACAGCGTCTAGCATAGTCGTTAAGGTTATCGGTTCATTGAACTGGATTATTTTGTCTCGTGTTTTGGGCGGTGAAGGCATTGGCCTGTACCAGATGGGCTTTCCTATTTATCTTATGGCGATTACTGTTTCCAGTGCGGGTGTGCCGGTGGCGATTTCCATTATTACATCGGAAAAACTGGCGAACAAGGATTACCGCGGGGCGAAGAGAGTGTTTAACGTGTCGCTGCGCGTGCTTTTAATCAGCGGTTTATTATTCTCTTCTGCGTTGTTCTTTGGCGCAGATTGGTTGATTAATAACCATATTATCCGCGATAACCGTGCGTATTATTCTATCATCGCGCTGGCTCCGGCGGTGTTCTTTGTTACTTTCCTTGCCAGCTTTCGTGGTTATCTGCAAGGCTGGCAGATTATGACGCCGACAGCGGTTTCGGAAATTGTGGAGCAGCTGACGCGCGTTATCACGATGCTGATTTTTGCTGATTTGTTTATGCCTTACGGCCTGGCGTTCGCAGCTGGTGGCGCCAGCATGGGCGCAGGCGTGGGCGCGTTCTGTGCACTGCTTGTTTTAATGTGGTTCTACCGTCGCTTAAAGCGTCGCCTGCAAAAGGAGATGGAGGCGCAGGACGATAGCGCACCTGTGGAGAGCGCAGGGCATATTATCAAGCGTCTTTTGAAATTGGCTCTGCCTGTTTCTTTAACCAGCCTTATGCTGCCGATTGGTGCTAATCTTGATTTACTCATTGTACCGCAGCGTCTTGAAGCGGCAGGCTTTGACATTCACCACGCTACGGAGCTTTTTGGCTATCTGACAGGTATGGCTGTGCCGCTTGTAAATTTAGCAACTATTTTTACAGCAGCGATGACTATCAGCCTTGTGCCTTCAATTTCTGAATCAAAAACGCTGCGCAATTTTGCAGCGATTCGTGATAAAATCCGCATTGCCTTCCGCGTAGCGATGATTATTACTTTCCCCTGCTTTATGGGCTTATATTTCCTCGCCGAGAAGGTAGCAGGCCTTGTGTATAACGCGCCTGGTGCGGCAGCAGCGATTCAGACGATGAGTATCGGTATTTTGTTTTTAGGTATGCACCAGATCAGTACAGGCATCCTGCAAGGCTTGGGGCGTACAGCGATTCCTGTTATCAATATGATTATTGCCTGCATCGTGAAAGTTGCCATGAGCTGGTGGCTTACAGCAGTGCCGGAGCTGGGCATTCGTGGTGCTTCTATGGCAACGGTGGCAGATTTTGCCGTGGCGGCGATTATCAACATGGGCTTTATCTATAAGCTGACAGGCTACCGCCTTTCTTTGGGCAGCATTATCCGTCCGCTGGCTGCTTCCGGCGTGATGGGCGCGGTGATTTATGGCGTGCTCCTTCTCACAGAGAGCACCGGAACATGGTGTGTGCTTTTTGCGATGATTGCTTCTGTGCCTAGCTATGCGCTGGCACTTTTGGCGTGCGGTGGTTTGAGCAAAGAAGATCTGGATAATGTTCCCTTTGTGGGACGCAGGTTGCTGGCTTTTGGTCAGCGCTTTGGACTTTTTAAGTAAGGTGAATTATAAATTATGGAAGAAAAAGAATGTGAGCTGCATCTGCCTAGCGGTAAGGTAGTAAAATTTTCCTATAGCAGAGCCAAAGCAGCAGTAGCAGTGTGCGCATTGCTTTTGGCAGGCGCAGTGGGCGGCGCAGGCTATTTTTATCATCAGCTGGCAGATTACCGCAGTGAAGCTGCTGATTTTGCTGCTTATAAGCAGCATAAAGAAGAGCAGCAGACAAAGCTGCAGCAGCTGGTGAACGATAACGAGAAGATGCTGCGTGATATGGCGGAGATTTCTAACCTGGAAAAGAAGCTGCGCCGTGCTATTATCCGTGATGTGGATAGCACGAAGCTTGGCGATACGAATAATATGGTGGATCAGACAACAGCAAAAACTTCTGACGCGAGTGCTTCTTATACAGGCAAAGGCGGCAACGGCATAATGGATGTCAATGGTACGATGTCTGTACTGAGTGCGCAGAACGTGAACATCAAGCAGATGTTAGAAACAACGAAAAAATCTGTGAGCGAGCTTTTAAGTGAGGTAGAAGGTAAAAGCGGCGCAGCTGCAACCTTCCCCGATAAGTGGCCGACAGATGGAGGCGTTATTAGCAGCAATTACGGCGCACGCACAGGACCTATTGAAGGCGGCTACGATTGGCATCCGGGCATTGATATTGCGGTAGAATTTGGTACGCCGATTTACGCGACCGCTGCAGGCACGGTGGAGATGGCCGGGTGGAACGGAGGCTATGGACGCTATGTGCGTCTTAACCACGGCAACGGCTACCAGACAGCTTACGGGCACATGAGCGGCATTGCTGTCGCCACAGGCCAGCAGGTTATTAAAGGCGAGATTATCGGCTTTGTTGGCAGTACAGGTTACAGCACAGGCCCGCATCTGCATTACGAAGTGCTTGCTGATGGCGAAACGATTGACCCGTTTTATGTAGTGAAAAGTAAATAATGTGAGCATAAAAAATAACGCTCTGCTTCTATTATTACGGTAGAAGCAGAGCGTTTGTGCTATATATCATTGCCTAGCAAAAAATCTCTGATGTTTTTATGGATAATCCCATCTCTGCTCATATCAAATTCGTCAAGCGAGAGGACATACTTAGGATAGTTATCGTTAATATCTTTATAGACGCCGAATTCACGCTGAATAGTTTCCTCGGCGGCGAGCAGGTAAGTGACTTGAATATAGATTTTTTTGTCTTGCTTTTCGCAGACAAAGTCGATTTCTTTATCTTCGACTTTGCCGACGGAAACTTTATAGCCGCGACGCAATAGTTCCAGATAAACGATGTTTTCAAGAATGAGATTGATATCCTTCATATTACCACCAAATACTGCTTCGCGGATACCGTGGTCAGCAACATAATATTTTTCATTAATGGCAAGTAGTTTTTTACCTTGTACATCCTGACGTTTTACCTGGTAAAATAAAAATGCGTCTGTGCAGGCTTTAACGTAGTTGATAATAGTTTCTGCTGCCATGCGGCGACCTTCACTTTTTAGATATTTGGCAATGACGTTGGCTGAAAAAATATTACCAATGTTAGCTGTTATATAGGTAAGTATTCGTTCCAGCATATCAACATCGCGAATGTTATTTCGTTTTACAATGTCTTTTAGTTCAACGGAGTTATATACATCCTGTAAATACTGTTTACAGGCTGCTTCGTTATATTTTAACGCAGCTAAGTAAGGCATACCTCCAAAATACAGATATTTTTTGAAGCAGTCTGTTACACTGCTATCAGGATAAACTGTGTGATAAAGCTCTAAAAATTCGGCAAAGGAAAAGGGGTAGATAATAAATTCTACGTAGCGGCCTGCGAGGTAAGTGGCAAGCTCGCCTGAAAGCAATTTGGCATTAGAGCCTGTGAGATAAATATCGCAGTCCAGCTCTATGCGTAAGGAGTTAATACATTTTTCCCAGTCCTGCACTTCTTGGATTTCGTCGAAGAAAAGATAGATTTTGCCTTGGATATTTTTGCTTAGATTTATTATTTCTTCATGTAGTGCTTGTGCTGTGCAAAGATGGGCAAAACTCATATTTTCAAAATTAAAAGAGATAAAATGCTTTTCAGGTATTCCTTGTTGACGCAGTTCCTGCTTTATTAAATCAAGCATTACTGATTTACCTGAGCGGCGAATGCCTGTCAGCACTTTAATTAAATCACTATTGATAAACGGACGGATTTTTTTCATGTATGTTTCTCGTGTAATCATGCTATCACCTCACTGACTATATAATATATCAGGTATAACTGAAATTCAAGCACGAAATGATGATTCTATCAGTTATATCTGATAAAATTCTGAAAATCTATAGTATTATAAGATATAACTAAAAGACTTTTAGCGGGGGATTCGTTGGTGAATATAGCAAGCGCAATTGGAAAATACCTCGTTGTAGGCTTTTTCTCTTCTGCCGCGTTTGTGCTATAATATTAGCAAGAAATAACGGTTAGGAGCGAACTTTATGGCTACAGTTAAAACGCAGGCGCACTGTCTGCTGGCAGGTACTGCGCTTACAGCAGCGTTAACTTTTCCATTGGCGCAGGCGAGCGTGCCTGTGAATTTTCTGCACCATGTGGCACTGGCGGGGATGATTGGCGGCCTGGCGGATTGGTGGGGCGTGACGGCAATTTTTGCGCGCCCTTTGGGAATAGCTGCACCTGGAACGGATGTGCTGCGTAATAATTATGAGCGTCTGACGAGTGCGCTGATAGATTTTGTGAGCGATGATCTGCTGGCAACGGCGAATGTGATGCGTGCTTTACAAGGAGAAAGTTTTGCGCAGCTTCTGGTGGAGCATTTTCGCGAGGAGAAGAATCTTAATAAGCTGTGGGAGGCCCTGCGTCCGCTGGCGCAGCACGTGCTTGCTTCGCTGAGCACGCAGCAGGCAGAGCAGCTTTTAGCTGGCGAACTGCCTAAATATATTGTCAGCCTGCGCGTGCCGGAGCTTGTCATTGATACATTGCAGCGTGCTATCGCTAATGACAGCTTTAAGAGCCTTTGGCAGCTTTTGGCAGATGCTGGGCGCAAGCTGCTGCATAAGGTAGAGTTTATTGCTCTTTTGCAAGGTATGGCGCAGCTGGCGGAAGAAGAATATAAGCGCGACAGCTCCTTGCGCAATTTATTTGTAGGCGATAGTTTGCAGGCTGTTGTGCCTGCTTTTACGCATGAACTGGAGCTGTCTTTAGCAGATTTAACCAACGCGCAGAGTGCTTTACGCCGTACTTTGGATAACTGGCTGCTCGCGAAGCTGGAAAGCTATCGCCATGATGTAGCTTTTGCCGCTTGGTTAAACAGCAGGCTGTCGCAGCTGGCACTTGTCTATGTAAGCGAATATAAAAAGCTGTGGCTGCCGCAGGATGCGGATTTACTGTTTAATTTATTGGAGGAAAAGTTCGCCGCCCTGGCTAACAGCGAACGTGCTCAGGCGGAGGCGGACGCTTGGCTGAAACGCATGATAGAGCTTTTGCTGGAGCAGAACCATGAGGTTATCCGCACGCTCGTCGGCAAGAAGC
>CAVKDE010000067.1:0-7750 GCA_963654835.1 Duodenibacillus sp.
GCTCCGGTCCCATGATAACACGCTCGGCAGCTTCTTCCATTTCCGGCATATTGATAACCTTTTTATCCTTGCGCGCAGTTAAAAGCGCAGCTTCGTTCACAAGGTTCTGCAAATCCGCACCCGTAAAGCCAGGAGTACGCTGAGCAATAACATCCAGATTAACATCATCACCCATCGGTTTGCCTTTTACGTGTACGCCAAGGATAGCAGTACGCCCCTTGATATCAGGGCGATCCACCACAATCTGGCGGTCAAAACGACCCGGACGCAAAAGCGCAGGATCAAGGATATCAGGACGGTTTGTAGCAGCAATCATAATGATGCCTTCGTTAGCACTAAAGCCATCCATCTCTACCAATAACTGGTTCAGCGTCTGCTCGCGCTCGTCATGGCCACCGCCAAGACCGGCACCACGCTGACGGCCCACTGCATCAATCTCGTCGATGAAAACAATGCAGGGCGCACTCTTTTTAGCCTGGTCAAACAAATCACGCACGCGGGAAGCACCCACGCCGACAAACATTTCTACGAAATCACTGCCGGAGATGCTAAAGAACGGCACGCCTGCTTCACCGGCAACAGCCTTCGCCAGCAAGGTTTTACCCGTACCGGGAGGACCGTAGAGCAGAACGCCTTTAGGAATCTTCGCTCCTAAATCATTATACTTTTGCGGATGCTTAAGAAATTCTACAACTTCTTCCAGCTCCTGCTTAGCTTCTTCTGCCCCGGCTACATCCTTAAACGTAACCTTCATTTTGTCCTCATCGTAGCGACGTGCGCGGCTCTTGCCAAAGTTCATCACTTTGCCACCACCGGCACCACCCTGGTTCATCAGCATGAACCACAGGCCGACGATAATCAGCATCGGCAGAATCGAGCTTAAAATACTCATCCACCATGGCGGCTGCGGCGGCAGCTCTGCCTTGATATCTACATTTTTAGCTTCCAGCTTTTCTACCATCTTGCTATCGTTAGGCGCAACAGTAGAGAAATCTTTGCCATCCTTTAATTTACCGCTGATAACATTATCAATGATGGTTACCTGTTTGATTTCGTCCTGTTGGACGTGCTGCATAAAGCTGGTGTAGCTTATATCAGCAGGCTTAGAATTTTTCTCGCCGTAAAAATCAAACATCCAGATAATTACCATGATAATCAGCAGATAAAAAAGCACGTTCTTAAAAAATTTATTCAAGCACGTAGCCTCCTTCCACTTAGCTCATAATATTCTATTATATTATAGTTAGCTAAAACTCGCAACAATTTCTTGCTTCAAAAACTCTATTACTTTCTGGCATAAACAGCAGGTTTCAGAACACCGATATATGGTAAATTGCGGTAATCACCTGCATAATCCAAACCATAACCCACTACAAACTCATCAGGAATCTTAAAGCCGACATAATCAGCCTCCAGACCGTTAACGCGGCGTTCAGCCTTATCGCACAGCGCAGCAGTTTTTAAAGTAGCAGGTTTATATTGGCGCAGCATATCAGTAATAGCAGCAAAGGTTACGCCGCTGTCGATAATATCATCAATAACCAGCACATCCTTGCCCTTAATATCTTCGCTCAAATCCAGTTTAACCTTCACATTACCGCTGGTGCTGGTGCCGTTGCCATAAGAAGAAGCAACCATGAAATCTACGCGCAGCGGCAGATCAATAGCACGGGTTAAATCCGTAGCAAACCAGGCAGCGCCTTTTAAGAGGATAACAACTACCAGATCTTTATCTTTGTAATCTTCGGTCAGGGTTTTGCCCATTTCCTGTACACGTGCGTCAATCTGATCTTTCGTCAGCAGAATTGTTTTAATGTCGTCATGCATTTTTCATTCTCCTTTGATGCTTATGATGATTTATTTTTTAGTAAAAATAACTTGTTTATGCTGATAGGTGACAGTGATGCCTTTAGGCAGCTGAATAAGCTTGCCCCCGCTCTTACGCACGCACAGCGCATCTAGTGCCAGCGTCCGCTCGTAATCAAGCTCCCCTGTGCCCAGTTTAAAGTACGCGCAGCGCAAAACACGCAGGCGCACCGCCTTATGCAAAGCTAAAAGCGGCGTTACGGGCAAGGCTACGCTCCCTGCATCTACTTTTGCCAGCTGCTGAAAGGAGGAAGCTGCCATGGAGCTTAAAAAATCAGCATCAAGAGCTAAAAGCTCCGCCGTCCGCGCGAGGGCAGGCACGATATCAGGGTTATAACTACGCGCGAGCTGCGGCAAAAGCTCATGGCGCACACGGTTGCGCGTATAATGCACGTCATCGTTCGTACTGTCGTGGCAGTAAGCTAAGCCTTCCAGTTCGCAGTAACGCTCAAGCTCGCTGCGCTCTACGCCAAGCAAAGGACGCAAAACATCTTCATGCTGCGCACGCATCGCCGCCAGACCATCTGGTCCTGCACCGCGCAGCAGGCGCAGCAGCACCGTTTCCGCCTGATCATTCATGTGGTGCGCTGTGATAATCGCCTGCGCGCCAGCTTCCTGCGCTGCCTCGCGCAAAGCACGGTAGCGCAATGATCTTGCCGCAGCTTCCAGCGAAAGCTGCTCCACCGCAGCCAAAGCGCGCACATCCACGTGCTTGACGCAGCATGGCAAACCATAATCTGCGCAGAAGTTTTGCACAGAGCGCATATCCCGCAAAGCTTCCTCACCGCGCAAGCCATGTTCCACATGGCACACGCTGTATACGCCCCATCCCTGCCTGGCTAAAGCAGCACAGGCGTGGGCCAGTGCCAAGGAATCCGCACCACCGCTCACTGCGAGCAGGTAGTGCGCATCACGCGCCAGCTGTTTTTCGAGCCGCTGCTGCAAGCGGAAAACCACAGGATTAATCTGCATCATATCACCTAAAACTATCTATAAATAAATTCAGTACGCGTGAGCGAAAATAAAGGGCACTCCCTCGAGTGCCCCAAAGGCCAGCAGTTATTTGTCACGTCTGGCGCCACGACCACCACGCTTGGATTCAGTATTACGCTTTAAATCCAGCATACGGTCATCGCTGTCTTTTAAGAATTTTGATAATTTATCCTCAAACGAAAGAGCAGGCATCGGTCTTGCGTTTTGCATACGCATACCACCGCGACGTTCACGGTTTTCAGTTTGCGGACGTTGACCTTGGCGACGCTCACGGGTTTCGCCTTGCGGACGTTGGTGTTTAGGCTGCGCAGCCGGAGGCGGAGTCAGCTGTTTAATAGACAGGCCGATTTTGCCACGTTCATCGACAGAAAGCACTTTTACCTTAACCTTGTCATGCTCTTTTAAAAAGTCATGAACATCATTTACATAGACGTTAGAAACCTCAGAAATGTGAATCAGGCCCACTTTGCCTTCCGGCAGCTGTACGAATGCACCAAAATTGGTGATGCCTGTAACTTCACCCTCTACAATTGCACCTAGTTCAAGTGACATCGAGAAAAAAATCCCCCTTAAAAATTGTTGATACTATTGTATTATACTCTAATAACTATGTCAAATGCAAGCATTATTCCTTGCGCGCAACAAAAAAACAGAACAAAAGCAATGCTTCTGTCCTGTTTTATTTCTTTTCATCTACGATAAAGAGCGGCACTTCATTTTTGCCGACCATGTTATAGTCTTCGCGTGCCAGTTTTTCAATATAACGCGGATCGTCAAGACGCTTGCGCTCCGCTTCCAGCTCGGCCTTTTCTTTTTGCAAAACGGCAATACGCTGCTCCGTCGCAGCCTGTTCCTGCCGAATCTGGTAAATATCATATTCCTTCATGCCGATAACTGCCAGGCAGCAAAGAAAGACTATCCCCATCAGAAATTTGAAGCCGGAACCATTTTTTCGTTTTCTACGTCGCATTCTACAACGCCTCCTATTGCAGTGCAGCAGCAAAACAAATAGCAAAAACTACTCTTCTTCCATAGCTGATAAAAGATGCCCGACTAAAAGCCGGGCATAGCATAGCGCAGATTATTTTGCGTTAACAGCGTCTTTAAATGCTTTGCCAGCTTTGAAAGCCGGAACGGTAGCAGCCGGGATCACTACTTTTTCACCGTTTTGCGGGTTTTTGCCTTCGCGTTCTTTGCGGGTGCGTGCTTCAAAAGTACCGAAGCCTACAACTTGTACTTTGTCACCTTTAGCAACTACCTCTTTTACAGTTTCCAAAGTAGCGGTGATGGTTTTTTCCACATCTTTTTTGGTTAAGCCTGCTTTTTCTGCAACAGCGGCGATTAACTCAGTCTTGTTCATTATGTTTCCTCCTTTTTTTAGTTCAAATTTAATGCAAATGCTTGCAGAGCACGTAACTTCTCGATTTCGTAACGTAACTCAAGATAACAATAGTATTCTACACTGTAAACACTTTTCCTGCAAGCTTTTTTGCAAAATATTTATCAAAATCCCTGCATTTTTCGCGTGTTTAGGTGTATTTTAACTATTTTTTTCTAATTTCTTCGCTTCATCCCAAAATTTATCCAGCTCTGCGAGGGAAAAATCTGCCCAGGACTTGTCGCTTGCTTCTACCTTTTGCTCCACAAAACTAAAACGCTTACTAAAGCGGTTATTAGTACCGTCAAGTGCTACTTCGGGTTCAATTTTGTTATGGCGGGCGTAATTTACAACAGCAAAAAGCACGTCGCCCAGCTCGCTTTCTGCCGCTTCTTTATCACCGCCGTCAAGCGCAACGCGCAGCTCGCCAAGTTCTTCCTCTACCTTCGCCCAGACAGCTTCGGTATTATCCCAGTCAAAGCCAACTTTCGCCGCCTTGCCTTGCAGCTTATAAGCACGCAAAAGGGCAGGCAATCCTTGCGCTACACCGTCTAAAACGTGTTTGCGCTCCTTTTTCTCCTCTTTTTTGATGGCTTCCCAGTTGCGCAAAACGTCGTCGCTGCCATCAACATTGGTATCACCAAAAACGTGCGGATGACGGCGGATAAGTTTATCCACAACTTCGTCAATCACGTCCTGTAAATCAAAAAGCCCTGCTTCCTGAGCCATGCGTGCATGGAACACAACCTGCATGAGCACGTCGCCCAGCTCTTCGCGCATGCCTGCCACATCGTCAGCATCCACAGCTTCCAGATATTCGTAAACTTCTTCAATCATGTTGCTGCGGATAGATTTATGTGTCTGCTCCCTGTCCCAAGGGCAGCCACCAGGCTCGCGCAGCGTGCGCATCACGTCAGCCAAAGGCTGGATATCAAAATCATCAAAGCCTGCTTCCGGCAGAAAATCTTCAACGTAGCCATCTTCGTCTTCCGCTGCATCAGCAAAATCGTCCTCATCCTCACCAAAGGTGATAACGCCCGGTATATCTTCGTCAGCAGCAACTTTTTGCAGCGTCACATCCTCTGCTCCCTCAGCCAGTGGCGGGATGTAAGCACTCGTCAGGTGGTCAATGTGCGCCTGTCTGTCCAGCTCATAAAGTTTGATAGAACGACATTCTTCATCTGGCAGGCCTAAATTACGCAAAAAATAAATTTCGTATTCATCAGGCAGCACATCCATCAGCGCAATTTTTAAATCGCTGGCTACCATTTTGCTATACACCTGCGTAATCATTAAAGGATGCTGGCCTGCACCGGCAATTTCCGCAAAATCCTGCGCATCAATAATCTGCAGGCCTGCAATAGGGTCAATGCCCAGCTCCACATAAGCCAGATCCAAAAAGCTCATAGAAGGTTTAATCACCAGCTTTACGCCCTGCTCCTTCGCCGCAGTGCGCAAAAGCACCACAGTTTTTTCCGCAACAAGCGGGCTGCCCGGCACAGCGTATACAACGTCGCCCTTTTGCGCAGCCTCCAGCACGCGCGCCACAACGCTATTATAAACTTCTTCAAAAGAAGCTGCCTTTTCGTATAAATCATCACACGAGGTAAATTTTACCTGCTGCTTTTCCAGCTCCGCCACCGTCGGATGCACCGCAGTGCGCAAAATAACCTGCCCGCAGTTTTGCAAAAGCCCCATCGTTTCCAGCGACAGATTGCCCACAGCACCAGGTCCAAGACCAACAACTGTAATTGTTCCCATGTTACACGCCTTCTTTCTTTTTATTTAAAAAATCGTTTCAGCACAGGCAGCTGCCTAAGCTCATCTTTCTTCACAGCACCCAAAAGCGGCAAAAGCAGTGCGTAGCTTACGCCCGCCGCAAGCATAGCAGCTAAAGTTGCCGTCACCGCGCTAAAGCCTGCAAGCACGCTGTGCGTTTCTAAGGCCACAGCCCCCATCAGCAGTGCCGCAGCGATAATTTTTAGAATGCTGCCCCAGAAAAATTTTATCTTAAAGTGATACAAAACAAGAATATTTAAAACCGCCGTCAGGCCAAAATTAATATTCGTCGCCCACGCCGCACCCGCAATACCATATTCAGCATTCGTCAGCTGGCACACCGCAATAAGTTTTGCCGCAATACCCAGCAGCATATTCACCATCGGCAGCTGCGTATGCCCCATGCCCTGCAGCATACCTGTCGTCACCTGCTGGATGCCTAAAAGGCAGATAGCAGGCGCACTGTGCATAATCGCCGCAGCTGCGTACCTTGTACCATATAAAAGCAGGCTGATAGGCTCTGCCAGCACCCACATGCCGATAGCAGCAGGCACAGTTATCAGGCAGCATAGCTTCATCGCCGTCGCAGCCTTTTCTTCAATGCGCTGCCAATCTTTCAGCGCAAAAGCTTCAGAAATTGCAGGCACAAGGCTCGTCGCCAGTGACATCGTGGGTATCGTCGCCATTAAAAGCAAAGGCTGCGCCATGCCCGCCAGGTAGCCAAACTGCGTCGTCGCCTGCGCCACGCTAAAACCGCTTTCGATAAGAAACCTGGGCACGAGCAATACATCAATACTGCTTGTCACAGGCACCAGCACATTCGCGCAGGATACAGGCAACGCCAAAAGCAGCAGACGTTTAATGAGCACGCTGCTGCGCACGAGCGGCGCAGCCTTGCCAGGCGCGCATGACACTTCACTATTCCACTTTTTGCGGTAGTAGCGGTAAAAGCAGCCTAAGACAACAAGGCCTGTCAAGCTGCCCGGCACTGCGCCGAAGGCAGCACCTGCTGCCGCATATTCCAAACCGTAAGGCAGCAAAACGTAAGCCAATACCACCATCGTCACCACGCGGATGAACTGCTCCACAATCTGCGAAACAGCAGGCGGCGTCATCAGCTGATGGCCCTGAAAATAACCGCGGAAACTTGCTAAAATCGTGGCAAAAAAGATGGCTGGCGTGAGGGCAACCAGCGCGTAGTAGGCACGCGCATCCTTAATAATACCGGTCTCCACCAACCAATGCGCCGCCAGCACCAGGCACAGCGCCAGCACTGCGCCCACTGCCGCCATCAGCCGCAGCGAAACGCGGAACACCTGCCGCACATTGCCGTAATCCTCCTGCGCCAAAAAGCCAGCCACAATAATAGAAATCGCCACAGGAATCCCCGCCGCCGAAACCGAAAGCAGCAAAAGATACACCGGATACGCCATCTGGTACAACCCAATGCCCTCGCCGCCCAAAAGACGTGAAAGCAGGATGCGGTTCACCGAGCCAATGACCTTCACCATCAACCCTGCCAGCGTCAGAATCATCGCGCCGCGCAAAAATTTATCACTACTCATCTCCTGCTTTCACCTCACTTTCTCATAGTTTAATACGAAATACTAACGTAAGCAATTATAATATCGTGGAGCGAATAAAAATTTTAGTAAATGAGTGCATGGATTCACAGAAGTGTCGCAATGTTTGAGCGATAAGCTAACTTATATAGCAAAATCACTTGGCTTAGCG
>CAVKDE010000068.1:0-7677 GCA_963654835.1 Duodenibacillus sp.
CCGTGCGATAGTGTCCCAAGAGGCGTAGCCGATTGGATTGACACGAACCGCTCTTCCAGATTCTTTTGCCACCAAAAGAATCTGCCTAAAGAATAAGATAAAATTACGGAAGAAGTTGAATGAGATATAATACAAAAACTACGGAAGAAGTTTACTAAGATTAAAAGTGTGAACATAAATTCCAGCTCGCACTGCGAAGTGCTCTACCCCCTCCTTCTACCGTACTACGACGTACTTAAAGAGAACAAGGAAGCAAAGCTACGCTTTGCTTTGATGCTGGAAGAAAGAAACGGAGAGAGAAAATTTATAAAAGAGAGAGTCAAAGAAAGAAGCTCACTCTTATACTGACAAATTTTAAGGCAAAAGTAAGACACCTCGGCAAAATTTCCTTAGAAAAATTTTTGCCGAGGTGTCTTACTTTCGGGGTAAAAAAACGCAGTATAAAAGTGAGAGTTGAAAACAAAACCAGCCTCTTTTTTATTGCAGTTTAATCTTGCCAGTAATCAAGTTTTTGCGTAATGCCAACCTTAGCAGCTTTAAACTCAGGGTTTTTACCAGCCTCACGCTGCTCAACATAATCGTCCAGAGCACGCAGCGCAGGAGCACCAAGAATGCAGATAACAGGCAGGTTGATAATAGCCATAAAGCCCATGGTAACATCTGCCAGATCCCACATCGTACCCATACTGGAACCTGCACCGATGAAAATCAGCACGCAGGCTAAAAGGCGATAGCACAGCGTAAAGGTTTTTCCGGGAATCTTTTTCAAGATGTAAGCAAAAGCGTTATCAACATAATACAAATTGCCCAGCAAAGTTGTGAACGCAAACAGTACCATAGATACGGTGATAAATACTTTTGCGTGCTCGCCCATCGTTGCCGCGAGCGCAGCCTGTACATAGGGAGCACCGGCCAGCTCTTTAGTCGGTTCAACTCCGGAGCTCAGGCACATGAAAGCAGTTGCGGTGCAGATAAGCAGCGTATCAATAAATACGGAAAGCATCTGTACCAAACCTTGTTTAACCGGATGAGAAACATCCGCAGCAGCAGCAGCGTTCGGCGCAGAGCCAACGCCTGCCTCATTGCTGTACAAACCGCGTTTAATACCGAACATCATGCAGCTGCCGGCAAAACCGCCAAAGATAGCAGCAAAATCAAAGGCTTCGCTGAAAATGTTGCTCAAAACGCTTGGCAACAGGTTGATGTGCATTAAAGTCAGCACAAAAGCTACGGAGATATAAATAATACCCATTAAAGGCACCAGCGTAGAAGTAGCTTTGATAATGCGCTTGCCACCGCCCAGCAGGCAGTAACCGACAAGCACAGCTTCTACCGCACCAATAATCCACGGAGTGGTTTCCGCATTATAAAAACTCAGTGCAGCAAAAGTGGATTGCAGATTGTAGGAGCACAGCATATTAAAGCCGCAGCCATAAGTAACAATCAAAGCAATCGCAAAAAGTACAGCCAGAGCGCGGCTGCCCAAAGCTGCTTCAATGTAATAAGCAGGGCCGCCGTAGCTGCCATGCGGGCCACGTTTTTTATAGATTTGCGCCAGCGTGCTTTCAATAAAAGCAGAAGCACCGCCAACAACGGCGATAACCCACATCCAGAACACAGCACCATAACCACCAAGGCAGATAGCAGTAGAAATACCGATAATGTTACCTGTACCTACGCGGGACGCAGTGGATACCATGAGTGCCTGGAAGGAAGAAACGCTGCCTTCGCCCACAGGTTTTTCCAAAATAACACGAATAGTTTCTGTAAACAAGCGCACCTGCACCAGACGGGTACGCAGAGTGTAGTACAAACCTACACCGATGAGCATGATAATCAGCAAATAACTATACATAAAATTGCTGATTGCGCCGATGATTTCACCAAACATAGAATTACTCCCCTCGTTTTTTTGTTACTTATCATTATAGCACAAATAACATTTTGTCACAACTTTAACAAAAATTTACCACACATAATTAGCAAAAACTCAGCGCAATGATAAAATGCTCTCGCGTAAACTGTTAAACGCAGCGTGCTGCAAATCAAACGCTCCCGCCAGTGCAGCTTCGCCAAGACGCAGGCCAACGTATTTTTCCGTCGCCGCAAAATACGTGTAAAGTAAATGCCTGCTATAATTTTGCAGCTTATGCTCACGCCCGCGGTTATTATTCACTAGCAGCAAATATTCCGCGCTCATGTTATGCAGGTTGTAATAATCGTTATATTCAGACGTTTCCTGACGTAAAGTTTCCCAAAGCACGTCCTCCAGATAGCCGCGCCGCCACTTTTTATTCGACTTGCGCCCGGGGAAGAAGTAATGCTTACATTCCGCAACATTTTTCAAAAAATCATTATCGCGCACAGCAAAAAACTGCTGCAAACGTTCATCATATCTAGCATCAGCATCTGCCACAAGCAGCACCTTGCGCACCTTGATGCCACTATCAAGCAGCTTTAAACGCTGCGTTACGTCATGCAGCTTGTCCAAGCTCTGATAATTGATAATCTGCATATGCGGCAGTGTTTCTCCCTGCTTAAAAAGATGCCGGAGATAGGCATGCATAAACTGCGCTATCTCCAGCCTTTCACACAGCAATAAAACTTCGCTCGTAATACTGCTTTGCTTAATCAATTTTCTGCTCCTTTTGCGCCAGCATTTTTTCTGCTGCCTCCACAACCTGGCTCACAGTAAGGCGCGTCATGCACTGCATATCATCGCACTTGTGCTTCATGCCACCTGCGCAGCCCTGGCAAGGCGGCATAGCTGTAACAATGGTCGCATCCTTAGTATACGGTCCGTACAGCTTAGGGCTGGAAGGCCCATACATTGCTACGATAGGCACCTTCTGGCTGATAGCAACGTGCATCGGCCCGCTGTCGTTGGTGATAATCAGGCTGCAACGGCGCATCGCTGCTGCCAGCTCACCAATGCGAAAGCTGCCTGTTGCCACAACAGGCGTTGTGTGCATATGGCTTACGGCCTCCTGCACCATTTCTTCATCCATCGTACCGCCAAAGAACACCGGCTTATAGCCTTTGGCCGCCAAGGTATCTGCTACCTCGGCAAAACGTTCAGGTGCCCAACGCTTAGTTACTACCGCACTGCCAATATTAAAGCCTACAAGCTTATCTGTGGCGAATACGCCATGCTCCCGCCAAAAGTTCTCTGCATTGCGCTGGTATTCTTCACTCGGAAAAATTTCCAAGCCATTGTGCTCCAATGTTTTTACGCCCAGCTGCGTCAAAACATCAAGATACATATCCGCAGCATGAATTTTGCGGTTAAGCGGTGTAAATACATCCCACAGCGGTTTAAATAACGTATGCGTTGTACCGCAACGCAATTTCACTTTAGTAAAAGCGTCAATAAAGCTGCAACGCTCGTTAGGGTGCAGGTTGATCAGTACATCAAAATCCATCTTGCTTAAACGGCGGGCGCACGCCATGAGGGCCAAAAGGCTGTTATCCTTGCCCTTTTTATCAATTGTAATAACCTCATCCAGATACGGATTGTGCAGCACTACATCTTTAAGCTTTTCATCAGCAAGAAAGGTGATGTGCGCTTCAGGCGCAGCCTTGCGCAGAGCATGGATAAACGGCGTAGTCAGCGTTAAATCGCCCAAATGCATCAAAAATGTCACCAATATTTTTTTACCATTTAATTCTACAGCCTGTGCCATCAGCCTTGTTCCACCTTTTCCTGATAAATTTTATAAACCGTTTCCGGTGCAATATCGTGCATACAATGCCAGTTATCACATTTTTTCTTCAAGCAGCCTGCGCACTTTGCAGGCGAAAGCAGTACGGTTGATTTTGTGCTGCCATAAGGGCCTGTTCTATCTGCCTTCGTCGGTCCGTACATCGCTACCAGCGGTTTTTTAAGCGCCGCAGCAAAATGCAACGGCCCTGTATCCGCACTGATATAAAAGCAGCAATCTTTAATCAGTGCCGCCAGCTCGCGCAGGCTCGTCTGCCCTGTCATGTCTAGCACAAGAGAGCTTGCGCTGCCTGCAGCAATCTTTTCGCCCTTCGGCGCATCGTCAGGACCACCGGCAAGAACGATGTACTTCCCGTCAGCTGTGATTTTCTTTACCAGCTCAATATAATGCTCCACTGGCCACTCTTTTGTCCACCAGCGCGCTCCCGGAACAATCACCACATAATCTTCGCCGTTCCAGCCAAGTTCGCAGAGTTTAGCCTGCACTGATGCTGTTTCTTTGGTTAAATCAGGCATAGGAAACTGCACATCATCAAGCGAATCAACCTTAGCACCAAGATAGCGTGCCACATCCAGATAACGCTCGATAACATGATCCTTGCTATGCTTGCCGCTAATGGCTTTACTTATAAGGCCGCTGCCCTCGCGCATTTCGCAGTAACCGATACGGTTGGCGCAGCCGCTGATAGCCGCCAGCACAGCACTTTTAAACAAGCCCTGCATATCAATCACTAAATCAAAATGCTTGCTATGCAAAAGTGTGCGCATCTCGCAGAAATATTGCAGCTTATCACGCAGGCTCAGCTTATTAAATTTTACCTTGTCAAAATAAATGACCTCATCAATCACAGGCTTATCCGGTACAAAACCGGCAAACTGCGGATGCACCAGCCAGGTGATTTTTGCCTGGGGATAACGCTGCCTGAGCGCAGCCGCGAAAGGCAGCGTGTGCAGGATGTCGCCCAGAGAACTCATTTTAATGAGTAAGATATTCTTATATTCCATGTCTTTTCCTAGTCGCGTCATAGCACACCATCTGCTTCACAAACTCTCCTCGACGTACTAAAAGTACACTTTCGTCAACTTTATTCGCATCTGATGTACTCTGACGCGCCTTAATTTTCTAATATAGATTTTATAAAGTTCAGCAGATTTCCGCCCGTAAACAAATAGCCGCGAATATCTGCTGCCTCTGCTGCTTCTACATCACGTTTGCTATCTCCAATTAAAAAGCTCTGCTCTTTATCAATAGCGTATTCTGCCATGGCCTGTAAAAGCATTCCCGGCTTCGGCTTACGGCAAGAGCACACGCAGGTATATTCCGCCACGCTGCCTTCCGGATGGTGCGGGCAATAGTAAATTTTTTCAATTTTACCGCCGCAGGCAGCAAATTCACGCTGCATATATTCATGCAGCTGCTGCATCTGCTCCACGGTGTAATAGCCACGCGCAATACCGCTCTGGTTCGTCACAATAAAAATTTTATAACCAAGCTGCGTCAGATAGGCAACTGCTTCACGCGCGCCTTCTACCCAACGCAGATCTTCAATTTTATACAGATAAGCAACGTCCTCATTGAGCACGCCGTCGCGATCAAAAAATACAGCCTTATCTTTCATAAACGTAATAACCACCGGTTTTATCCAGCAGCTGGCAATATTCTTCTGCTGCCTCTTCAATCGGCGTAAAGCCACCGTCATAACCTGCTGCTAAAAGGTTGGTCGTATCAGCTTCGGTAAAGCTTTGGTATTTGCCTTTCAGCACTTCCGGGAAGGGAACATATTCCAGCTCGCCGCTGCCAAAGTGATTAAGCACAGCTTTTGCCAAAGTGTTGAATTGATGTGCGTGGCCTGTACCGCAGTTAAAAATACCGCTGATTTCCGGATGCTCCCAGAAATAAAAGTTTACTTTTACAACATCTTTAACGTAAACAAAATCGCGGGTATGCTCGCCAGGGCCATAACCATCATATTCGCCAAAGAGTTTAACTTTATGTTCTGCCTTCCATTGGTTGTACATTTGGTAAATCATAGAAGCCATTTTGCCCTTATGGTTTTCCTGCGGACCATAAACGTTGAAATAACGCAGTCCAACAACCTGGCTTTGTGCCTCGGGCAGCAAGCGGCGCAGATAGTTATCAAAGAACAGCTTGGAGAAAGCATAAACATTCAGTGCTTCCTCGCACGCAGGCTCTTCACGGAAGCCATGCGCACCACTGCCATAGGTAGAAGCGGAAGAAGCATACATCATCTGAATTTTTCTATCCAGGCAGAAATGCAGTACGTTCTTGGTATATTCAAAGTTGTTTTCCATCATGTATTTGCCGTTATATTCCATAGTGTCGGAGCAGGCACCTTCGTGGAAAATAACGTCAATTTTTTCGTGGTTAAATTTGCCAGCCTTCAAAGCATCCATGAAAGCATATTTATCCATGTAGTCTTTAACCTTCAAGCCTTGGATATTTTTGAATTTTACCATGTTCGTGAGGTTATCAACAACGAGAATGTCATCAATACCACGTTCATTTAAACCTTTAACAATATTGCTGCCGATAAAACCGGCACCACCAGTTACAATAATCATAATTTGCCCTCCTTAACCATTTTGGCAATTTTTTCTACTACACCGGTTGTGGAATAACCGTCTTCAAATTCTATAATGCGCACTTCGCCCGCGTATTCACGTCCAGCAACTTCTTCCGGTTTATAATCGCCGCCTTTGACAAGAATATCCGGACGAATTTTTTCAATCAGTTCCGTCGGCGTATCCTGGTCAAACAAAACCACTGCATCTACGCAGGCCAGAGCCGCTAAAACGCGAGCTCTGTCCAGCTCATGCACGAGCGGGCGCGTTTCTCCCTTCAAGCGGCGTACAGAAGCGTCCGTATTTAAGCCAACAATTAAATGTTTGCCCAGGTTGCGTGCTTTTTCCAGATAGGTTACGTGCCCCACATGCAGGATATCAAAGCAGCCATTAGTGAAAACTATTTTTTCACCGCAGGCTTTCCACGTTGCTGCAAGGGAAGCAATCTCCTGCCAGCTCAGCGTGCGGTAGCCACGCCCCTGCTTGCGTTCTTCCGTCAGCAAATCTTTCAAAAGCTCATCGCGATGCACAGGATAAGTGCCCACCTTCGCCACGACAATGCCGGCTGCACGGTTCGCCATAAAAATAGCATCCGCCAGTTCCAGCTTGCCTGCTACACCGGCAAGCAAAGTTGCTGCCACGGTATCACCTGCGCCGGAAACATCAAACACTTCAATAGCGGTAGCAGGGCTGTGCAGCACCTGCGTAGCGTTCACTAAGCTCATGCCACGTTCGCTGCGCGTAACGACAACATTTTTAATATTGTACGCCGTGCGTGCAGCCTGCGCCATCGCTACAACTGCTTCATCTTCGTTTTCCTTTTGGCAGCCTGCTGCTTCGCACATTTCCTTTAAATTCGGCGTGATAAAATCGCAGCCATTATATTTCGTCCAATCTGCTCCCTTCGGGTCAATCAAAACAGGAATGTTATAAGCATGACCCTCGCCTATTACCCATTGGCAAAAATCATCGGAGCACACGCCTTTAGCGTAATCGGAAACGATAATGCCATCTAACCCTTTATCCAATAAGTTCGTCAACCACTCGCGCAGGGAAATAATTTCTTCCGGATATAAATCGCCTGTTTCTTCAAAATCCAGGCGCAGCATCTGCTGATTGCCGCCTAAGACGCGCAGCTTGGTAATAGTTTTACGGCGCGCGCTTTTTACTAAACCGCTGTGGTCAATGCCCGCTTCATCCATAAGCTTTTCCAGCAGCACACGGTTTTCATCATCACCTGTCACGCCGCCCATAAATACCTGACACTCTAAATGCGCCAGGTTCGCAGCGACGTTCGCCGCCCCGCCCAGTACGGAATTTATCTTGGTAATCCGCGTAACAGGCACAGGTGCTTCCGGCGAAATGCGCTTTAC
>CAVKDE010000069.1:0-7661 GCA_963654835.1 Duodenibacillus sp.
AGACGTGGGAGAAGCAGGTACTGAGGAAAAAGAACGAAATGGTAGAGTATTTATTTATAAATTAAAAAATCAGTAGACGAGTGGACGTATCAGTAGACGAATTACAACGGAGGAATACAATGCCAACTTTAAACTGGATAGGAAAAGATAAGGTGGTGAACCACCACTTAGAAGTGCCTTTTCATGTGCTGGAAAGGCAGTATAGTTTTGATGAACAAGGACAACATAAAGAAGATAATGGCAGCGAGAGCATGATTATTCATGGTGATAATTTGCTGGCGTTGAAATCGTTACTGCCCAAATACGAAGGGAAGATTAAGTGTATTTATATCGATCCACCTTATAATACGGGTGAAGAAAACTGGGTGTACAATGATAGTGTGAATGATGAACAAATAAAAAAATGGATTGGGGAAGTAGTTGGTAAAGAAGGTGAAGATTTAACAAGACATGATAAGTGGCTGTGTATGATGTATCCGCGTTTAAAATTGTTAGCTAGACTTTTATCTGATGATGGAGTAATGACTGTTAGTATAGGATTTCATGAATTAAACACATTAGTGCTGTTACTGAAAGAAATTTTTTCTGTAAAACAAGTGACTATAGTTACAGTTCAAACATCTGGTGGAAAACCAAAAGAAGGATTTAATTATGTACAAGAATATGTTGTTTTTGTAGCCCCTAATGGATTTCAACCTAATCCTTCTATTGATTTTATGAATGAATATGCATCTCCATATCACGCCATGACGTTAGCTGGTTTTAATCAAGTAACTCGACCAAATCAAGTATATCCGATATACATAGATAAAAATACAAATGCTATGGTTGGTGTTGGGAAGTCGTTACAAGAATTGATTGATGAAGGGAAATATTTAGGTGAAAAATCTGATTTTGAATTTGATTTTTCAGCACCTAACGGACAGGTTGCTGTTTGGTGTGTAACTAAAAAGGGAGATAAATGCGCATGGAGATTGGCACCAGCAAGCTTTTTAGCTAATTGGGAAAAAGGATATGTAAAAATTACTCCTGTGCGTTCAGATAAGAATAAAAATCTCTATTCGGTTCAGTACTTGGCTGACGGTATAATCAAGAAAATAGAATTGGGTGAGCTACAAACATATCGCATAAGTGAAAATGATATTATTCCTACATTAGAGGTTTATAATTTTAAAACAGGCGGAGTTAACATTACAACTATGTGGACCGATAAACTATATTATACTACTAGGGGAAGCAATGAACTTACAAATGTTTTGGGAGAAAAGGGATTATTTCCGTATCCAAAACCTGTTAAGCTCATAGAAGATATAATTTCTAGAGTTACTAATAAGAACGCTATCATCCTCGATTCTTTCGCAGGCAGTGGAACAACCGCTCACGCAGTTCTTAACTTGAACAAAGCAGATGGCGGCAACCGCAAGTTTATCTGCATTGAAATGATGGATTACGCCGATACGATTACTGCAGAGCGTGTAAAGCGTGTCATTAAAGGATATAAAGCGGAAGAAGATAAAGAAGAATTAATTTACGATGAAGAATTAAAACCTTCTAATCTTAAAGATGCACCGCAAATGCTTGAGAATGCGAAAATTGCGAAAAAAGCTGCGAAAGAAAGTGGCGCGTATGACAGTGTAGGTAATCCGAAAATTGTAGATAATCATTTGCAGGTTGTAGGAAAAATAAAAGCAACTGACGAGATAGTTGGTACAGGCGGCTCGTTCAGCTTCTACGAACTCGGCGAGCCACTCTTAATCGACGAGAATTTGAACGACGCAGTGAGCACAGAAAAAATTCGCGAGTACATCTACTACATGGAAACAAGGCAGGCACTGCCTCCTGCGTCCGACGCAGAACTGATGCTGCTCGGCGTGCATCACGGTGCGGCTTACTACTTCAACTACGACAAGAACGCAAGCACAACGCTAAACCGCGCGTTTTTGCGTACTATTAAAACAAAGGCAGAAGCTTACGTTATTTATGCAGATACCTGCGTCTTAGCGGAAAACGAACTGCAAAAATATAATATCACCTTTAAAAAGATACCTCGTGATATAGCAAGGTTGTGAGGATAAGAGCATGGAACTAAAAAATTACCAGAAAAAAGTCATAACAGATTTGCAAAACTATCTGCGTTCGTTGCAGCAAAGTTCCAGCCTTGTTGATGCTTGGAAAAACTATTGGCAGGCGAAGGATATTTGTATTGGTGCAGGTGGTGTGCCAGCATATAAAGATACTGTTACAGGTGTGCCGGCAGTTTGCATGAAAGTGCCTACAGGTGGTGGCAAAACTTTGCTTGCTTGCAGTGCTATAAAGCATATTTTTGCTTCTATGCCAGAAGAAAAAGCAAAGCTTGTAGTGTGGCTTGTGCCTTCTGACCCTATTTTGGAGCAGACACTAAATAATCTGCGTAATCCTGATCATCCTTACAAGCAAGCTTTAGATAGGGATTTTGGCGGGCGTGTGCAGGTGCTTGATAAAGTTCAAGTGCTTAATGGGCAAGGGTTTTCAACTGATACGGTACAACATATGCTGACAATTTGTGTAGTCAGCTTTGATTCGTTGCGCATTAATTCCGGACGCAGATATGATAGAAAAATTTATCAGGAAAACAGTAATCTGGCAGATTTTGCTGTTTTTTATAAAAATGATGATATTTTATTGGATGGAACACCGGAAACAGCTTTGATTCAGGTTTTACGCCATCTGCGCCCGGTGACGATTGTAGACGAAAGCCATAATGCTACATCTGCTTTAAGTGTAGAAATGCTCAATAACATTTATCCTTCCTTTGTTTTGGAACTGACTGCTACACCCAAAAGCAATAGCAACGTGGTATCTTATGTTGATGCACGTGAATTGAAAAAAGAAAATATGGTTAAATTGCCTGTTATTGTTTATAAACGTAATAGCCGCGAGAGTGTTATTGCTGATGCTATTCAGCTTCGCGGTAAGCTTGAACAAAAAGCGATAGAGGAAGAAGCTGTTACCGGCAATTATATTCGTCCGATTGTTCTTTTTCAGGCACAGCCTAAAAGTAATAAAGATAATACGACATTTGAAAAAATCAAAGATATTTTGCTGGAGATTGGTATACCGGAAGAGCAGATTGCTATTAAAACTAGTGAGAAAAATGATTTAAAAAATGTTGATTTGCTGAGTAGAGCTTGTGCAGTGCGCTACATTATTACGGTTAATGCTCTAAAAGAAGGCTGGGATTGTCCATTTGCTTATATTTTAGCTTCTTTGGCTAATAAAACTTCATCAGTAGATGTAGAGCAAATTTTAGGACGTGTATTACGTCAGCCTTATACAAGGCAGCATCAGCATTTTTTGCTTAATTCTGCTTATGTTTTAAGCTGCTCTAATGATTTTCGTAATACGTTAGAGAGCATTGTCAAAGGATTAAATGGGGCAGGATTTAGCCGTAAGGATTACCGTGTTGGCGGTGAAAGTGTGCTGATAGTACAAGAACAGATTAAACCACAACAAGAAGAACTTTTTGGCAGTGAAGAAGCTACTGATGCTAATGGTAATGATGAAGAATTTACTGATATTAAACCAGAAAATATTAAGGAACAAGTTAATAACCCTACACAAGAAAATCCTGTTTTAACAGAGATGGAAAAGCAGGCAGAGCAGCAAACGCAGGCGTATATAGAAGAATATTCTACAGAAAATTTTATGGGAGGGGCGGAAAGCGAGATGCAGCATCAATTTAACATTAAAACAGAAAATGTTGAATCAGTTAAAGCTTTGCACCTGCCTAAGTTTTGCATTAAGACAGATTTGGGGCTTTTTGATGATGGAGCATTTGCCTATCTTGAACCGGAAAATTTATTGGATGGCTTTCGCCTAAGCGGGCAGGATGCTAATGTTAATTTTAAATTGGCATCTGGCGAAATGTATGCTGTTGATATTGCACAAAATGGCGAAGCAGTACCACAGTATCGCATGGTTACAGAAGGCGATAAGAAAAAATTACGTGCATATCTTGATAGTTTGCCGCAGGAAAGACAAATTGCAACTTGTATTGACGCGATTTGTACTGTCATCAATCGTAAAAATGCTTACCAAAGTGCTGATATCAGGGATTATGTAAAACGTGTTATAGATGGCTTGCATAGTGATGATTTATTAGCAATGCTTACATCGAAGGAAACCTACGCTAAGAAAATTCAAGATAAAATTGATGCTCTTGCGGATATTTATAAGCAAAAAAAGTTTATGCAGCTTTTAGATGAAGGTGAAATTGAGTGTTGTGAGCGTTATGAACTGCCTGCTTTTATTACACCGCTTGATTTTACTGATACTTTGCCCCAAGCACTTTATGAAGCAGAGAAAAATGATATGAACGAATACGAGCGTAAAGTTCTGGATGTGATTATTGGGCAAAATAATATTGTCTGGTGGCATAGAATCATAGAACGTCAGGGATTTTGCATTAACGGTTTTATTAATCATTATCCTGATTTCCTAGTGCTGACGAAAAAAGGTAAAATACTGTTAATTGAAGCCAAAGGAGATCACCTGGCGAATGACGATAGTAAGGAAAAACTGCTGCTTGGGCGTAAATGGCAGGAAGCAGCAGGGCGTGATTATCGTTATATGATGGTTTTTGCAAAAAAAGATTTTCAACATGATGGTGCTTATACATTAGACGAATTTGCCGAAGTGATGAAAAAGTTATAATTTGTTAAATACGCAGCTTGCTTTCGCGAGCTACGCTTTTTGTATGGGAAAATTTTCTCCTTCCCCCGTTGCTTTTTCATACCAATTTGGTACAATATAAACTATGGAAAGAAGGTAGTCTAAATGATATATGATACGCATATGCACTGCGATTATTCCTGTGACAGTGAGATGAAGCTTGCTGAAGCAATTGCTGCGGCGCAGGCACAAAACATCGGCATGACTGTTACAGAGCACTGGGATTATGATTATCCCACTAATCCGGAAGCATTTACCTTTGATATAGATGATTATTTTGCTAAGTTTAAACCTCTGACGAATGACAAGGTTTTGATTGGTATTGAAATAGGTATGCAGACGCACACGGCTGAGGCTGATAAAAAAATTGCCCAAGGTCACGCGTTTGACTATGTGCTGGCTTCTATCCACTGCATCGGCAAGCGCGATTTATACGAAAAAACCTGCTATGAAGGGCGCACGCGTCAGCAGATTGTGGAAGAATTTTTGCATGATTCCATTACCTGCGTTGAGCAGGACAGAGATTTTGATGCCTTTGCGCATATTGATTATATCTGCCGCTATTGGCCTTATGTTGGCGCAGAGCGCGAGCTGCGCCTGGAGGATGCGCCGGAACTTTTTGATAAGCTGTTTAAGCTGCTTATCGAAAAAAAGCATCCGCTGGAAATTAATACACGTCGCTTAGATGATGCGCAGGCTGCGAAAGGCTTACTGCCAATTTACAAGCGCTATCATGAGCTGGGCGGTAAATACTGCACGCTGGGCAGTGATGCTCACTACAAAGAGCACGTGGGACGCAGATTGCAGGAAGCACTGGCTATTGCCAAGGAATGCAGCTTAGTTCCTGTATATTATAAAGAGAGAAAAATGCAGCTAATGGAGGGGTAAAAATGAGATGCGTTCGCTTTGAAGATAAAAGAACCGGCAATAAGCGCATAGGCTTTATTGATGGTGATGTAATCCGCTGCGTATACGGCAGTTTGGAAACTTATTGGCAGATTACTGATGAAACTTTTGCTATGCGCGATGTGCAGCTTTTGGCTCCCTGCGTGCCGAAGCAGATTATCTGTGTCAGCTTTAACTATAAAAAGCACGCAGCAGAATTTGGCGTAGAAGTTCCGCGTGAGCCGAGTATTTTTGCAAAGGCTGCGCACACTGTTATTGGCACGGAAGCAAATATTATCTGGCCGCAGCAGGTAGAAGAGCTGGCTTTTGGCGCAGAGCTGGGCATTGTTATCAAAAAGAAGATGAAGAACGTGAAAGCAGAAGATGTGCCGAAATATATTTTAGGCTACACCTGCGCTAATGATATCACTGCACGCGATTTGCAGCGCAAGGAGCGTCAATGGCTGCGCTGTAAATCTTTTGATACCTTCTGTCCGCTGGGGCCGTGGCTGGAAACGGAACTTGACCCGAGTGATTTGAACATTAAAACTTATGTTAATGGTGTGGTAAAGCAGGATGCACGCACGAGCGACATGATTTATAACCCGTATGAGATTTTAAGTTATATTTCCCAGAGCTTTACGCTGGATGCCGGAGATTTAATTTTAACAGGTACTCCGGTGGGTTCCGGTACGCTCAACGATGGCGATGAAGTTACGGTGGAGATTGAAGGCATTGGCTCGATTACGAATCGTGTAATTAAAGAGTGATTTCTTTGTGAAGCAAGGCGCGGGCGCAAAGCTGCGCCTTGTTTTTTTTGTGAATTTATGATATAGTTTGGCTAGCTGGATAGCATATATTGAATACTAAAGTAATGGGCTGAATCTATTGCTATATTGGTATAATATAGGGGAGGTTCTTTTTTTATGCTTAAAAATATGACGGAAGGTGCGCCGTTGAAGCTGATTATTCCCTTCATGGTGCCGCTTTTGATAGGTAATGTGTTCCAACAACTTTATAATATTGCGGATATTATTATTGTCGGGCGTACAATTGGCGTAAATGCGCTTGCTGCCGTAGGTGCGGTGTCGCCGCTGTTTATGCTTACGATGGTGCTGACGATTGGCCTTAGCAATGGCTTTACTGTTGTCACGGGCCAGCGTTATGGTGCAAAAGATATGGCGGGCATGCGCCGCAGCATTGCTACGTGCACGGTGCTGAGCATTTTTTTCGTGCTGCTTATTATGGGTGTTATGCATCTTGTTATGCAGCCTGCACTCGTAGCTATGAATATTCCTGATGAGCTGATGGCCGATGCTTATGCTTATGTTATGATTATTGTTGACGGTTTGCTGGCGATGATGGCGTATAATCTTTTGAGCGGTATTATGCGTTCTTTGGGCGATAGTAAAACGCCGCTGTATTTTTTAATTATTTCTTCTATTGTCAATATTATTTTGGCGTTAGTTTTTATCATCTATTTTGGCTGGGGCGTGCCTGGCAGTGCTTTTGCGCTTGTGCTTGCGCAGGCTTTCTCCGCAGTTTTGTGCGTGGTATATATCTATAAACGCTTTCCGCAGCTGCATATTCACCGCAGCGATTTTAATCTCGACTGGCAGGAGTTGTGGGAACATCTGCGCATGGGCCTGCCGATGGCAGTGCAGTTTTCTGTCTTAGGCTTAGGCATTATTATTTTGCAATCCGTGTGCAATAAATTTGGCAGCGACCAGATTGCCGGTTTTACAACGGCTATCCGTGTGGAGCAGCTGGCGTTGCAGCCGATGATTTCTTTTGGTATTGCGATGGCGGTCTTCACCGCGCAGAACTTTGGCGCACACCGCTTTGACCGCATCCGCGAAGCAGTGCGCAAGTGTTCTTTGCTCATGCTGGCGTTCAGCGTTTTTGCAGCGATTGTCATGTTCCTCTTTGGTGAAGAAGTTATTGGTATCTTTTTGGATAATCCTTCACCTGCGGTTATGGAGGCAGCGCATCTGTATATTTTATATACTGTGCCTGTATATTTCTTCCTCAGCCAGATTTTTATTTACCGCAACGCCTGCCAGGGC
>CAVKDE010000070.1:0-7596 GCA_963654835.1 Duodenibacillus sp.
GCAGAGCATTGCACCGATTCCGCTGATTTTTGTAGCGAAAAATCTCGCTCCGCTCGACAGTTTGCGTAACAATGAGTACGCTTCGCAGATTGACCTTGCACCGACACTGCTTTACCTTTTAGGTATTGATGTGCCGGAGAAATTTATGGGACGTAATCTGCTGCAGCCTGCGGAGATTCCTTACGCCTTAGGCTACTTTGGCGGGAAGGCGTTTTATTGGTCGGATGAACGTCATTTTGTCGACCAGATGGACAAACCTGTTCCGGATACAGAATATGAAGATGCACTGACGAACTATATTATTCATTATTATGGTATGTGGCATAATTAGAAGCTGATTTTTGTATCTGACATATTCTTATCGCTTTTGCTAAACTATAAATGAGCATATAAAAAGGTCGCTGGAAGGCGGCCTTTTTGCGTGCCTAAATTTAATTACTTAAATAGAAGTATTATGTAAACTTATGAAAAGAACGCTAAAGCCTTGTAATATAAAGGTTTCAGCGTTTTTTTTTGCTTTGTGATACATTTTTGATACACTTTTAATTTAATTTGTCTAGCAGGTCGGCGATGTTGCTTTGCTGGTGCTCGTATAGGTGGGCGTAAATATTAAGCGTCGTTTGTATATCTTCGTGCCCTAGGCGGTCACTCACGGCTTTAATATTCACGTTGTTGTTTATCAGCAAACTGGCGTGGCTGTGGCGCAGGTCATGAACGCGGATTTTCTTCACGCCTGCTGTTTTTGCAAGTGCTTTTAGCTTTGCGTTTAGCTTGTGGTGATTCAGCGAAAAGAAAAGCCTGTCGTTGTGCTTTGGTTCAAATAGTGTTGCTATATACTGTTCAAGCAGCTTTGTTGCGATTAGAGGTAGTTTTACTGTGCGGTTAGCTTTTTCGGTTTTGGGTGTTGTGATGTGAATAACGCCATGCACGCGCGCAAGGGTTTTGCTGACTGTTATAGTTAATTGCTGTGGATCGTAGTCTTCGACGTTCAAGGCTAACAATTCACCAGCACGCAGCCCGCTGTAAAATAATAGCGTATAGGCAGCACGGCGCGTCAAATCTTGTTCGCAGGCTATCGCTTTATTAAACTCTTCTAGCGTCCAATATTGCATTTTGCCAGACTTAATGCTTCCTATGCTGCCAGCAGTTCTCGCAGGGTTCTTTTTCAAACCGTAGAATTTTACCGCAAAGTTGAATAATGCGGATAGTTGTGAGTGTAGCTGGCGTTGTGTCGTGGGTCGATATTCTTGCATGATGGTGTTTTGCCACTGGCGGATGTTTGCTGGCTTAATTTCCGCCATACAAAGATTCTCGAAAAATGGCAGTATAGAGCTTTGAAATTTACTCTCTTTAGTGGCGACGGTATCAGCTTTCAGCCTGCTTTTGCAATCGGCGATGTAGATTTTATAAAACGCAGAAAAGCTCATGTTGCATTCGCTGGCGTATTGTGCCAAAAATTCGCGCTCTGCTTCTTTGGCATCACGTGCCAGCAAAAAGCCGCGTTTTACTTTCCGTCGCCGCTTGCCCTGCCAATCAATGTATGGTGTGCTGAAATAATAACTTTTAGTTTTGGTGTCTTGATATATTGGCATGATGGTGGTTCTCCTTGTACTGAATATACTGCTGTTAGCTCGTGGCTTGGTGGTGGTGGTGCTTTTATGCTTAATAGGTGTAGTTGGAGTTGGTGAGGGTCGATAAAAATAAAACGCTCTAAAGCAATTTTACGCCCTGCATGGACAAAATAAAAATTTTCTCGTGCTTCGTTCGTGCTTCAAATTTTTATCTGTCCATCAGCAGCGGAATTTCTCACGGCTTCTTCACGGCTTTGGGTAAATTCTTCGGAGTTCGCTCGGAGTTCAAGTGTAAAATTCTTCTTTGTTCGTCCTTTGTTCAATGCTGATTTTCCTCTGTTCCCTCTCTGCTAAAACTTTAAATTCTCCTTGCTTCGTCCACGCTTCAAATGAAAAATTCTCATTGTTCCCTCGTTGTTCGTGCAGGTTCCCGCAATTAAACAATATTATTTTTTGCAGCATCTTCGTACTTACGTAGTATTGTACGATTATCTTTTACTTCTTTTGGTTGCGTTTCTGATGGAGGCTTAGGCTTCCCGGTAGTCCCGGGGCGTGCGGATACTTTTTCAGTGCTAACTTTTGCAGCTTTTATTTGTACTAGTGTTATAGTTGCTTTAAAAGCGTGAAGCGTTGTAACATCATCATCAACAGAAATACTTTCAATCAGCATATTTTCATAGCTGTTTAATCTGGTAAGCACTTTTAAGGGGATTCTTGAAGCTTGTAGTTCACAAAGTGCCCTATATGCTGATACTGATTTAGTATAACCTAGATTGTTATAAGCGTTTTCATATCTGTACGCCATGGCATCAGATACACCAACTTTCATAGTAATGCGGATAGGGTTCACAAAAGCGTGATCACTGATGTTTGCGCCTGTCTGTACTGGGTGCTGCGTTATAGTTAAGCCGTGTTCTGTATTTGTTGTGAAAATTGCATCGAAGAAAAAGCCATTGATATTACTTTTCACAAGTACCATATTTTTTCCGGAATGTCCCCACTGTGATGGGTAATATCCTTTGTTCTTAAAGAATTTTTGCAATTCATCATTAAATACTTTAGCGTTACTAAATATAGATGTCATAATAGTTTCACTCCTTTTCTTGTTCTGTTGCAGCTTCCTGCTGCCAAAATTCGGGGCATTGGCACGGAAGAATAAATTCTATGGGTTCGAGTTCTAATGTCGGAAATTCAATTTCTAGCCCTTCGATAATGGGCGTTTCCTTGGGGGTTCGTTGACGCATTTTGAAAAAATACCGCCTTTCTTCTTATTATTAGAAATTTTCATGGTGCTTTGAAAGTGTGTTATCCTACCGTTCCTCCCTGTTCCTCCCTCATGGTAGGCGGCTGAAAGCCTTGCCACACAAGAGGTTCAGAATTTTTACCTACATTCCTACCGCGTTTTCGATAAGAGCTATATATATATAATTTAATTTATTTTTTATTTTAGTCCTAAAAATATAGAAAAATTCTCTCTATACGTAGCTTTAATTTTAGTAGGAATGGTAGGAAAGTAGGAATAATAGTAAAAAGCCTTGATTTTATGCGGTTTTTTGACTTCTAAAATTCCTACCTTGTTCCTACATTCCTACTAAAATTTAATTATTGTAACCTGTTTAGGCGTACAGAATAAAATTTTACTCCGTTTATGCTGTCTTTGTGAATAAATTTGCCTTGTGTATTTTTGATTAAATAGCTCTTATCTGCCCATTTTTGTTTTACAGCGTCAAAAGAAAAGCCCTGCTTTGCAAGTTCGCTTTCTAATCTGCTCTTGATAAAAATAACAGTATTATCAGGGCGAATTTTGCCCCACGTTTCGCCGTAATTGGCTTTTACGTCTTCTGTTTTGCTCTGGCTTTGTACTTCGTGGGTAAAATTATCCTTGTTGGCGGCTACAATATCCATTATGTAGTTATAGGCGCGTTCTGCTGGGTCTATTTCGTCTTTGCTTTTGGCAAATTTTGCCAGCTCTGCCATCGACAACGCCCCGCCGCGTTCCTGAAAGATACATTCGCAGGCGTAAGCGTCAGCAAGGGCTAAAAGTGTGATAGTGTCAACCTGTTTATTAGTGCTGTCGATAATATTGGCAGCTGCATTTTTCAGATTGTTGTAGTCTTCTGCAATGTCTTTTTTAGCCAGGTGCTCAATAAAAGCACGGCCGGCTTTACCATAATGCTTGCAGATAAAATTTACAGTTGCGTTGCCGTCAGCAATGATTTTTTCTGTACATTCCAGCTCTATGACGCGGTTTTTTACACCGCCGCCGCTGTTTGCCATCGTGATCGGCTCTTCACCTGTAAAGATAAAGGCATTTTTCCACGTCTTCTGCTGTCTCATTTGGGCATTGCTGTTCAAGCGTCCACGGTTCGTGCCTTCTGTAAGCTGCATAATAAGCTTATCATAGTTTTGCCCCGGTATATTGCTTTTTATGGTTTGCAGTTCGTCGCCCAAAAGTGGCAGGCTGTGCAGTATTCCGGCGGTCTGCATAAGGGCGTTGGGGGTCATGTTGATTGTCTGCGTGAAATTTTTAGGGTCGCCCCATACGCTGGCAGCAACCATCAACGCTACTGTTTTGCCTGCGCCAGTGCCTCCCCATAAGTGCAGTACGAACGGCAGGGCAGACACTTTTTCAATCAATACACTTGCAAGGCTCGCTGCTATGGTCAGGCGCAAGTAAATATTGCTTTTCCATATCGGTTTTATGAAATTTACCCATTCGTTAAGCGTGCCCTTGTAGTGTATTGACTTGATTAGTTGCGGTGCTTCGTCTTCTGTATCAACAGAAATTTCATCAGTGTAGGGGATAAAGTAATTTTCGTACCAACCTAAATGACTGATTGAACTGATACGCGGCAATCTGTCCTGGTTGCTGGTAATAACTGTACGCAGGTAGTCCACTAATAGCTTTGCTGTTTCACTGGTAACATCAACGCCACAAGTCGCCAGCGCATCAACAATTTTGTTTCTGCTGCTGATAACAGAACGGGGAAAGCAGCGTTCACGCCATTTCCTGCCTTGTTGGTATTGCAGCGCATAGCCTAGAGTAACTTTTTCGGAATTGTCCTCGCGGTTCTCTAGTATGGCAGTTGGTACAATAGGAAACGCGCTCGCGTATTCTTTGCGGATAACATCGCCAACTTCCTTCATACGGTAAATACCACTGTCGCCAGCGTGCCATTTTCCGCAACGCAACGCCAACGGCTGTCCTGTGAAGGCTGTTTCGTTCTCGCTGGCAGTTGTAGCGGTGGCGTGCTGCGCCTGATAGGCTTTCAGAAGAACGTTGAAGTCTCGCGCGGCTCCTAGGTCTCGTGCTCTGCTTTTAATCAATAGCAGGGCACGTGTGAGCTTTTCAGGCGGTTCACAAAATACCTGCTCTAGTAGTTTGGGTTCGGTCAGCGTTGCAAGGCTCATACTGCTGATATATTCGGGGGTCAGCTCTTGCGGCCACTCGTAACCCGTTATAGCTGCAACTGTGCCGCCTGCTGTGAAATAGTCTGCAATATCGCCTTTTTTCGGGCAGTCTGGCCAGATGTTTTTCAGGTTCAGAATTTTACAGTCATAAGCTGAAAATGCTGCTGCATAGTCTGCGCCTTTGTCGTCATTGTCTGGAATAATCACTTTATTAGTGAATTTCTGCAATGCTTCTACATCGGCAGCAGTGAATTTTATCTGCTTTTGTGCCCCGGTTCTGCTGGTAGTGGCAAGCAAGCCCTGTTCTATCATAGAATCAACGCACTTTTCACCCTCTACGATGTAAAGCGTTTCACTTGCGTCTGCCTGCGCCAGCTTATCTAGATTATAGAGGATAACGGCATCATCAGGCTTGGTGTATATCTTTTTGCCCTCTGCGCTTGTATGCTCAAACGAAAAGACTTTGTGCCCGTCTGCCCACTTGCGGCGGCGTTTGCGGAATTGTTCCGCGCCGTCTGGCAGGCGGTAAATGTGGTAGTAGTCTTCAACTGGTTTAGTGGCTTTGTAGTCCACTGGCTCGGCAATGCGGTGTTTCAGGCCGCGGCGTTCAAACTCTTTGATAATATCAGCAAACGGCGCATTGCACTTCTGGCAGTACATGAGAATGTTATCAGGTTCAGCTTTTATGTATAGGTGGCCTGCTTTGCCGCAGAGCGGGCAGGTGGCGACGGTTTCCGCTCCCTTGCACTTCACGCCTTGCAGGTAGGGTAATATGTCGTCCATGGTGTAAGGTAGCTTAGTTTCAGACATTTTCTCAACTCCTCTATGGAAAATTTAAGGCAGCTAGTCCCTGTATATGGTTGTAGCTGCCTTGCAATTATGTTATAATTTAATAAAGTTCGTGCGCTCGTTTATGAGTGACATTCTAAAAATCATCATTTAAAAGATTAGTCCTTGCCGTGGTGGGCAGGGGCTAATTTTTTTATGTCTAAATCGTGGTGGATCATTTTTTCTTGGCTTTGCAGATTAAGAAGATAAAGCATAAGCTCAACCTGTGCTGCTTCATTTAGTTTTGCAATTTCTTCAGCGTCCAGATTAGTAATCATAGTCACCATCGCCGTCCCAGTCGCCATCATAACCGCTGTCATAGTCACGGTCTTCATAGCCGTCCTGGTATCCGTCTTCGTAATCGCTGGCAGCTAACCAGCCATCACTTAAAGAAAGTTCGTCGATGGTATCTTCTCTTGCTTCATCGCCTGCATTGCGCAAGCCGTCTTCATAGCCACGATTGAAATATGGGTTCATTTTTCTATACCTCCATTTTTTTGTCAAAGTAGCGGCGTGGAATTTTGCCGCGGACAGTCAACTTGCCTTGCTGATTCAGTTCAGCGTTCAGCTTTTGAATGAGTTTGTACGCCTTGGACGTGCTCACACTGAGCATTGCTGCTACGTCCTGCGCTGAATACATCAAACTTTCTTGCATTGTGCTTCACTCCATTTCAGATATTCTTCCCAAACTCCCAACGATTTTATAACCAGCTCCAATGCATCTGCTGCGCCATTACGGTAGGCAATGCGCGTCTTGCTCTGGTTATTGATTTTTAAGCCCTGCTCCAGACTACGGCGGCGCAAGGCTGCCTGTTGGTAAAGTTGCGTCAAAATTTTTTCTGCTTCCATCTGCTTAACCTCTCATCAGAAAAGCAAATTTAGCGGCGGCGTTGGTAATTACAAATGTGATCATGGCCAACGTCCAGACAAAAAACGCTAATTTTGGGTAGTTAAGGCGGCGGACGGTTCTAGTTTTCTGCATGGTCTTCACTCCACTTCTTAAAATCTTCTTCCAGCTTCAGCACGTCCAGGACAGTTTCCATCGCCGCAAGATAGCCAGCGTAATAACCGCGCTGCCAATTTTCGGAAATAGAATTTCTGTTCCTGGCTGCTTCATTAGCTAGGATAAACAAATACAATTCGGTGCGCTGCTGCTCGTTCATGATTATTGCAACGCCCGGCAAAGCTCAACAATAATTTGTATACCGCTGTCACGGAAAACTGGAATACGTGCGGTAAAACCGTTGACGTAAACAATTTTCACGGTATCGCCTTCGTAACACGATGCTTCTACATTTTGCCCTGCGCTGGTAGCTTTTACTAATGGTTCAAGCAGGGATACAATTAAGCCTTTGTTTTCGTTAATCATCTCTGTACCTCCTAGAATCGCTTTACAGCGATTTTTGCTTTGAATAGGTATAACTACTAGGGTCAACTAAAATAATCGCTCCTAGCGGTCAGCCAGCACGTCAGCGGCGGCTTGTAACGGCGTGCTGCTGTGGCTCTGGCGGCGGTGCTTGCCTTTGATGGTCTTTGCAGCTTGCTGCAGGGGGCTGATTGGCGTTGCAATGTCAGCAGGTGCGCAGTCTAAAGCTCGTGCAAGCTTGCCTAAAGTAACGGGTGTTACTGGTTTGCCGCTCTGAATCTGTCTAATGACTGATTGGCTAACTTTGGCTTGCTCTAAAAGCTCGCCCTGTGTTATAGAATTGTCTGCCATCTTGAAAGCTAGCGCGTCATAGTTGATTGAAAAAAGCATTTTATCACCTCTTTATATATCTTTTTATAT
>CAVKDE010000071.1:0-7559 GCA_963654835.1 Duodenibacillus sp.
GTGGATATGCTGCGTGCCGATGCCTTGGAAGTACATCTTAACGCTGCACAGGAGCTGTGGATGGCTGAAGGCGATAAGGATTACGCAGGCCTTTTAGCAAACCTGGTGCAGATAAAAAATGCGTTGAGCGTACCTGTTATTGTGAAGGAAACAGGTTGCGGTATTGCGGCGGAGCAGTATAAAATTTTGGCAGAGCATGGTTTTACAGCTTTTGATTGTGCTGGCACAGGTGGAACTAATTTCCCTGCGATAGAAGTACGTAGGCAGAAGCTTGCATTGACGGAAGAATTTGCCAGCTGGGGCGTACCCACGTGTTGGAGCCTGATGGATGCGCAGTCAGTTTTGCCTGCTGGCGCACTGCTTTTAGCTTCTGGTGGTATTCGTACTGCGGCAGACGTTGTGCGTGCGTTTGCTCTTGGTGCGGATGCTGTGGGTATTACGGGCGTAGTGCTGGCTTTAGTGATGAAGCAGGGCGTAGAGGCTGCGGTGGCGTATTTTGAGAAGCTAGCAGCTGATTTGCAAAAATATCTGCTGCTTTTAGGCTGCACAAAGCCGCAAAGGCTGCGCAACGTACCTTTAATTATTACAGGCGAAACGCGCGATTTTATTGCTTGCCGCGGTTATGATTTAGTAAAAATCTGTATGGCGAGAAGAGAAAAATAAATAAAGCAATTATAAACCGTACATTTATTATGCGTTGATGACATAATGGATGTACGGTTTTGTATTGTATTTTAGGCAGGATTTTTTCTATTAATGGCGAAATATACAAAAATAATTTAAATTACTGTGCATAAAATTTGCTGATGCCTGCTGAAGGGGAATGTTCTATGACAATTATTTCTAAAAAAATAATGACTGAAGAAGAGATAAAGCTGAATTATATAACACCAGTACTTTTGCCAAAATGGAAAGATTATATTCGTATGGAACAACAAATTACAGATGGCAGGATAGATATTCGTGGCAATATGGTTACACGTAAATCGCCAAAAAAGGCTGATTATGTGCTTTATTATAATGTCAATACGCCGCTTGCTGTGGTAGAAGCCAAGGATAACAAGCATAGTGTTTCGTTTGGTTTGCAACAGGCGATGGATTATGCCAAGATGTTAGACGTACCGTTTGCTTACAGCTCTAATGGCGATGCGTTTATGGAGCATGATTTTCTAACGGGTAAAGAGCGCGAGTTTGCTTTAGAGGAATTTCCTACGCAAGAAGAGTTGTATTTGCGCTTTAAACAGGGTAAAAAGCTTACGCCTGCGCAAGAATCTATCATCAACCAACCATATTATAGCAGTCAGAATACTTATGCACCACGTTATTACCAACAGGTGGCAATTAACAGGACAGTCGCAGCAATTGCCAATGGCAAAAAACGTTTGCTGCTCGTCATGGCGACGGGCACAGGTAAAACTTGCGTTGCTTTTCAAATTGTCTATCGTTTGCTGCAAAGTAAACAGATAAGAAAAGTTTTGTACCTTGCAGACCGCAATATTCTTGTCGACCAGTCTATCGAGCAGGATTTTGCACCTTTGAAAAATGTTGTGCATAAAATTAATTTTGTTCATGAAGATACTGCAAAAATTTCGTCATATAGCGTTTATTTTTCTTTATATCATCAATTGTCGACGCGTGAAGATGACGGTGACGAAAATGATATTGTGGAAAAACTGAGCAAATTATTCAGCAGAGACTTTTTCGATTTGATTATTGTTGACGAGTGCCATCGTGGTTCGGCAAAACGCGAAAGCCGTTGGCGCAGAATTTTGGAATATTTTTCTTCGGCAGTGCAGCTGGGCATGACGGCAACGCCGAAAGAAACGAAGTATGTATCTAATATTGATTATTTTGGCGAGCCACTCTATAAATATAGCTTGAAAGAAGGCATTGAAGACGGTTTTCTTGCACCTTTCAAGGTTATCCGCATTACGACGAATATCCATGATGGCTGGCGACCGCAGAAGGGGCAGAAAGATTTTTATGGGCACGCGATAGAGGACAGAATTTATACGAACAGCGATTTTGATTACACGATAATTTTGCAAGACCGCATTAATCAGGTGGCAGCCGAGATTACCAAATACTTAAAAAGTACAGACCGTATGGCGAAAACGATTGTTTTTTGCGCTACGGAAGAGGCAGCAGAAAGAATGCGTGTCGCGCTGGTCAACGCCAACAGCGATATTGTGCAGCAAAATCCTGATTACGTGGTGCGCATTACGGGCAGCGATGTTTACGGCAAGAACAAGCTGGATTATTTTATCTCTGTGAGTGAAAAATATCCTGTTATAGCAACAACTTCTAAGTTGCTTTCCACTGGTGTAGACTGCAAAATGGTGAAATTGATTGTGCTTGATCAGATGATTGGCTCAATGACAGAGTTCAAGCAGATTATTGGGCGCGGAACACGTTTGCGTTATAAAGAAGGCAAGCGTTCTTTTGTCGTCATGGATTTTCGTAATGTTACGCAGCTTTTTGCTGACCCGGACTGGGACGGACCGCTTACTATTGACGGCGAGTATGATCCTAATCTGCCGCCACAATATCCTGCGCCCAAGCATGGAGGCGGCAAATGCTACGAAGATGAACCGAAGCCTTTTGTGGACGCGCGTGGCTGTCGTGTGCAGGTTATCAATAAAGTTGTACAGGTTTATGATGCAGACGGAAAGCTTTTGCGTCAAGAAGATATTGTTGATTATACCAAGCACAATATCCGTAATGATTTTGCGTCGTTGGCAAATTTTATCCGCCAATGGTCAGCCAAAGATAAAAAAGAAGTTATCGCCAAGGAGCTGCAGGAGAAATACCATATTGACCTTGAATTGCTCAAAAAGCAGCAAAATTTGCAGGACGTAGACGATTTTGATTTCATCTGTCATGTTGCTTTTGACAAAAAGCCTTTGACACGCAGGGAAAGGGCGAATAATGTCAAAAAGCGTGATTTTTTAAGCAAGTATAGCGGTATAGCACGCCAGGTGCTTGATGCGTTGCTCGAAAAATACATGAACACAGGCATTTACGAGATAGAAAAGACGGAAATATTGAAACTTGACCCGTTCCGCCGTTTGGGCAAGCCTGCCAAGATTGCGCAAGCCTTCGGCGGCAAGGAAGCTTATCAGCAGGCAGTGAGAGAACTGGAACAGGCGATTTATGAGGAGGAAGCAGTTTAAGTTATGAGTAATTTGACAGGTTTTGTGAAGCGTTTGCGCGATATTATGCGTAACGACGCAGGTATAAATGGCGACGCGCAGCGTATTGAGCAGATTGCGTGGATGCTGTTTTTGAAAGTTTATGATACCAAAGAAAGTGATTGGGAGTTTGAGGACAATGCTTATGTGTCCATTATTCCTGCGCCGTGCAGATGGGCAAACTGGGCGCACGATGCGAAAGATGGCAAGGCGATGACGGGCGACGAGCTTTTGCGCTTTGTGAATAACGTTTTGTTCCCCGTCTTAAAGGGACAGGATTACAAAGAGGGCGACGATGTTGTTATCGAAGGTATTAAAACCACTGCGGCAACGCCGATAAAACAGGCGATTGTGCAGACAACTTTTGCTGATGCGAATAACTATATGAAGGACGGCGTTTTGCTGCGCCAGCTTATCAACGTTATTGACGAGCTGGATTTGAGCGATTACGAAGAAAGCCACGCTTTCGGCGAGATTTACGAAAGCATTTTGAAGGAACTGCAAAGTGCAGGCAGTAGCGGCGAATTTTATACGCCGCGTGCCGTGACGGATTTTATGGCGCAGATGATTGCACCGCAGATTGGTGAGCAGATGGCAGATTTTGCCTGTGGCACGGGCGGCTTTTTGACGAGCTGGCTTAAAGAGCTGCAAGCAAAGGTGCAGACTACGGCTGACGAGGTGGCGTACAGCAATTCTATTTACGGTATTGAGAAAAAGCAGTTTCCGTACATCTTGTGCATCACAAATATGCTGCTGCATAACCTTGATGTGCCGCGCGTTTATCATGCCAACAGTTTGCTGAAAAACGTGCTTGATTACACGGACGAGGAAAAGTTCGACGTTATTTTGATGAATCCGCCCTATGGCGGCAGCGAGAAGGCAGATGTGAAAAGCCATTTTCCGTCCGACTTGGCGAGCAGCGAGACGGCGGATTTGTTTATGTCGGTTATCATGTACCGCTTGAAGCAAAATGGCAGGGCGGCGGTGATTTTGCCTGATGGTTTTATGTTTGGCACGGATAATACCAAGGTGGCGATTAAGAAAAAGTTGCTCAGCGAGTTTAATCTGCATACTGTTATCCGTTTACCGGGCAGCGTTTTTGCGCCTTATACGTCGATTACTACGAATATTTTGTTCTTCGACAAGACGCAGCCAACAGAAAAAACCTGGTTTTACCGCATGGATATGCCTGAAGGCTACAAGCATTTCAGCAAAACGAAGCCGATGAAGGCGGAGCATTTCGACAAGGTGCGTGCATGGTGGAGCAACAGGAAAGAAATAGAAGTTGACGGTTTTGCCAAAGCCAAATGCTTTAGCGTGCAGGAGCTCGCCGAAGATTTGGGCTATAACCTTGATCAATGCGGCTATCCGCATGAAGAAGAAGTTGTGCTGGCTCCGTTTGAGCTGATTGCCCAATATGAAGAAGAACGAGCGTCGCTGAACGCCGAAATTGACCGCGTGCTGGAAGATATCAAAGCGATTCTTGGAGGGGAACACGTTGAGCTTATCAAACGTTATAATAATACTTGCGGAAGATTAGCTGATATTAGTTTAAAATTTCCTTCGGACATGCAAAAATCGCTTTTGCAATACGCGATTGAAGGCAAGCTCGTGGAGCAGCGTGCAGAAGAAGGCACGGCGGAAGAACTTTTCGCGCAGATTCAGGCGGAGAAACAGAAGCTCATTACTGAGGGCAAGATAAAGAAGCAGAAGGAGTTGCCTGCGATTACGGAAGACGAGAAGCCTTTTGAGATTCCGCAGAGCTGGAAGTGGGTGCGATTAGGGGAAGTGACGCTGTTAAATTCAAAAAATGATATAGATGATGAGCTAGAAGTATCATTTATTCCCATGGCTTGCGTGAGCGACGGATTTAATAATAAACACAGTTATGAAATACAAAAGTGGAAAGAAATCAAAAAAGGTTTTAACCATTTTGCAGATGGGGACATAGGCGTTGCTAAAATAACTCCATGTTTTCAAAATAGAAAATCCGTGATTTTTTCAAATATGAAAAATGGATATGGCGCAGGAACGACTGAATTGGTTAATATTAGAACAGTCAATGAGTTAATTTTTAATTACTACTTACTATGGTTCTTTAAATCAGATTATTTTATAAAAAATGGTATAAAATCGTTCACTGGAACTGCAGGACAACAGCGTATTCATAAGGATTATTTGCCGACTTGTTTGCTTCCGCTTCCACCGCTTGCCGAACAACGACGCATTGTAGAGAGGTTGGAAGAACTGCTGCCGCTATGCGAGAGATTGAAGAAGTAAAAATTTTGCAGTACAGTGTATTTACAAAACGAAGATAAATGAGTTTAATTAAGATAAACGGAGGTGAGCGTAATGACAACAGCTACATTGAATATTAGAACAGATAAGTATGTTAAAGAGCAGGCAGAACAGATTTTTAATGAACTTGGTTTGAATATGACTACTGCTATCAATATGTTTTTGAAAAGTACCATTCGTGAACATGGCATTCCGTTTTCCTTGAAGATTGATGTGCCTAATGATGTGACTAAAGCTGCAATGTTAGAAGCTAAGCGAATGCTTCATGACCCTTCAGTAAAGCGTTACTCTAATGTAGAAGAAGCGTTGAAAGCGTTGAAAGAATGAAGCAATTAGATATTATTTGGACGAATCAGTTCAAAAAAGACTATAAGTTGGCGATGAAACGCCACATGAATATGGATGAGATGATGTTATCAGAATGTTGGCGGTTGGCGAGCAGTTACCTGAAAAGTATGATGATCATGGCTTGTCAGGTAATTGGTCAGGATATAGAGAGTGCCATATTTTATCTGATTGGTTATTAATTTATCGCGTAGAAAACGATTTGCTTGTTTTAACGCTAGCGAGAACTGGTTCGCATAGTGATTTATTTTGAAAACATAAAAAAAGCTAGGCTACATTGTGCGTAGTCTAGCTTTTTTGCTATACGATTTTCAATTCTTTCACTAGCGCATCTTGTAAAAGACTGCTGAAATTAATGTTGGCATCAAGTGCGCGTTTGTTGAGCCATGCAGGAATAGTGAGCGTTTTTTTGACAGATTTGCTGTGTTTGGCTAAATCAATTTTAGCTTGAATCAAAGATGTGTAGGTGTTGGGCTCTGTTAATTTAATATTTTGCGGAGCGGTTGCAGCAGGAAGTTTTTCGCCGTCTTCTAATAAACCAAGCAGAAAACATTCTGCGGATTCTTCTGCGTTAGCAAGTAGCTCTTCTTGAGTGTCACCTTGCGTGAAGCAGCCTGGCAGGTCAGGAAATTCTGCCCAGAGACCGTCAGCGTCTTCGTGAATAATTGCAGGATATATAACTAACATGGGTCATTCCTCCTTTTACATTTTTATTCCGGTTCGTTTTAAAATCGCCATAAGCAGACCGATTTTCATATCTTTGCCGTGAACCGGGATAACTTCAACCTGATTGCCTTTGCGTAAACGGTGGTGACTTCCTTTAACATTTGTCAAAACCCAACCGTTTTTTAGCAACAAGTTGAGCAGGGCTTTGTCTTTCATTGTGACCATAGAGAACCTCCCTGTTAAAAATATTTTAGCACGTATATACGTGTAATACAAGCTGCAGATAAATAAAAAAGACCTCTCGTACTACAACGAAAGGTCTAACCTTAGGCGACTTGCTTATGTGTTGTTATTGTATCAGCTATATGGATATAAGTCAAGATCAATTATGTTATAGACAAATTAGCCAATGTAGAAAGGCTGACTGTTTATTCTTATTATAGCAAATTCATTTTGCAGTGGAATTTCCTAACAAAGTATGCTATAATTTATTTGTAAATGCGTCATTCCCAGCGCATTTATAATCCTAATCCAAGCGCACTCCTAATCCTAAGTGCGTTTAAATCCTAACCCATCCTTTGCAAAGAGCCGATGCCTGCCAGCATCGGCTTTTTGCTTGCTGTTGTTTTTCTGTCTTGCTTTATGCTATAATATATCATGGTGATTAGTTTGAAAGATAAAATTTATAATTTTGCTACTGTTTGGCTGACAGTGAGCGTACTGTTTTTTTTGGTTGAATATCTTACCAGCTGGCTAGAGGTTGTTACTTTGGGCGGTCTTGTAGCAGGTGCTTTTATGGAAGGTGTGATTGTAACGCTTGGGCTAAAACTCATGCGCTATATTGTGAGCAAGGATTTTTATTCTGCACCGCTGGCGCAGGTTTGTGCTATGCACAAGGAACTTATCAAGGCTTTAGTGATTGTGGCAGCTTTTTCATTGGAAGGTGCAATTACTATCTGTCGTGCGCTTCCCGGTTATGAACTGAACTTTGGCGTGCTGCATGGAGCGTTTTTGCTGCTAGTTTATCCTGCAATAGCCATAGTATTGGAAAAAATGATT
>CAVKDE010000072.1:0-7471 GCA_963654835.1 Duodenibacillus sp.
TACTAATACTAGCGGTTACAACAATGCTGCAGCCTTGTTGGCGGATAAAAATGACTTCCCAGGTATTGATATTATGAAATTTGGTGAAAATATTAGTGTTATTCATAAGCGAGCTACCTTTGAGCATATTTCAGTTTTAGCTGCATATGACAAAACGCTGGAAGTATTCAGAGACTACTATCAATACGAAGAAATCAAAGGTTCGGACAGAAAAAAAGTAGAAAAAATACCTGAAGCTGCGTTTAGAGAAGCAATTGCTAATGCCTTAATTCATAGAGTGTGGGATGTAGATGCACAAATAAGAGTTTCTATGTTTAACGATAGGATAGAAGTGTTTTCACCGGGAGGTTTGCCGTCCGGAATTACCGAGGACGAATATCTGGCAGGCAAGCTTTCTGTTTTGCGTAACAGGATTCTCGCTAATGTATTTTATAGATTGGGCTTTGTGGAAATATTTGGCACGGGCATAGCGCGCATAAAGCAGCTTTATGAAGCAGCTTTAAAACAACCGGAATTTGAAGTGTCGCAAAATGCCATCAAAATGGTACTGCCGGTTTTTGAGGAGAATTTGAATTTAACGGAAGATGAAAGGGCGATTTATCGAATTTTAAGCAAAACGATACTGAAACCAATGAGTGAAATTGCACCATATGTACCTTTTGGCAAATTCAAGATAACACAGCTGCTAAAAGGCATGGCGCAGCAAGGCGTTGTAGTTATTGAAGGCAAAGGAAGGTCTACGAAGTATATGCTAAAATGATATTTGCTATTTTAGCTTTAGAGGTAACATAGAAAGAGGTTTGTTCAATGCCGACATTAGAATGGATTTGGAATATGTTCAGCTATTTTATGGTGTTTGAAAAAGATAAGCCTGGTGCGCCTGGCTGTATTTCTAAAAAGAAGTGTACATAACAAGAGCGAAAAAGCAAAAGAAAATATTTCACAAAAGCCTTGACAATGCTAATAGTAACTGTTATAATTAGCACAACAAGTTGATATTGATATTACAGGTGCGTAAGCTCAATAGAGAAGTTGGTGTAAGTCCAACGCGGTCCCGCCGCTGTAACGTGAAGCAAGCTTCGTTAATACCACTGGAAATCTCTGGGAAGGTGAAGCGAGCGATGAAGCGAAGTCAGAAGAACTGCCTGTAACGTGCATCGTCGTTTGACCTGCGAGAGACGGGGAGAGATGTCGAAGAGCTTTTTAGTACTCGTTTGCCTACTTGCAAAGCTTTATGATATTTCACCGTTTTTCAAAAAGTCCCGCTCGCAAAAGCTGGATTCCTTTGAGAAACGGTTTTCTATTTCCCATGCCTTAAAAGCCTCAAAGGTCGCGTGATGGCTGCGACTTTTGGAGAACGGTCTAGCCATCGATGTTATCAAAATTAACGTGTTCACGGTACTGGACACACCGTGCTTTTCAAATACCATTCTCAAATTATTTCTTTTAGCTGAGAACATTTCCTTTCTCCTCTCAAGTATGGCAGCGTAGGGGTGCGCTGCCGTGCTGAAAATTATGCCATCACAAACTTTGTGGTGGCTTTATTTTTTTGCCGTCGATAGGGAGGTTAAAAATATGAAAGCATTATACCTGGCCGGTGAAGCAGCTTCTTTAACAGCTGCGCTGGAAAATTTAAGAGGCGTAGAAGCTGTTACTAGCGGCAAAATGCTGGCAGAAAGCGTCTTGGAAGCCAAGGGCGTGCAGGTGGAGTACAACCCGAAAAAGATTGATATCTGCGAGCTGCTTAAAAATTATTTTGAAGTTGTTGATCCTTATGTTTTGGCGGAGGATACACTGCTGCAGCCTGCGGTAATTTATTCTTCTAGTGAAGATGTACCGCAGATTGAATATTACGCACGCTATATGCAGAGCCGTGGTGCTGAGCCAGCGGCAGCCTTGGGCAATTTAATTATGAATGACAGCATTACTCCGGGTCGTGAAATCCGCAAGATGCTGGTTAACTATGGCAGATTAAAAGAATTTACTGCTGCTTAAACTGTTATATACGGGCAAACCGTGTATATAGATAATTCAAATTTTAAAAGGAGGATTATTAAATGGCTGATGAACAACAAAAATCTACAGCTGTCGTTGATGGTGAAAGACCGTTAACCGACAAAGAACTGGAAGCCATGTTGCGTAAATCAGAGAAGGTAACGGAGTTCCCTGAGGTTACTTTTGATGAATTTACTGAACCCACCTGGGAAGAATGGGTGGAAGCCTGCAACGCTTTGCTGAAGGGTAAACCCTTTGACAAAATCATGTATACTAAAAACTACGAGGGGATTACCTTTGATCCTATCTATACTCGTAAAGGTACTGATGCAATCCTGCCGACTAATGATTATCCTGGTATGGGTGATTTCCTGCGTGGTGCAACCGTTAACGGTTATGTACACGAACCGTGGGGTATCGCGCAAGCCTGCGATGAAACTCTGCCAGCAGATAATAACGAACTGCTGAAAGAAGAAATCGAAAAAGGTTCTACTGTTTACAACATTAAACTGGATACTGCAACGAAAAATGGCGTTGACGTTAAAGATGCAGAAAAACCTGGCGATATTGGCGTAAACGTAACTACTGTGGAAGACATGAGCGTTCTGCTTAATGGCCTGAAACTCGATAAATATCCTATTATGATGTACACCGGTGCCGGTGCGAAAAACCTGCTGGCTCTGACCGTTGCTGCCATGAAAGGTGCCGGCAAAGACGTTAAAGGCCTGCGCGGCGTTATCGGCGGCGACCCGATTGGCGAGCTGGTTAAAACCGGTAAAACTGCTACTTCTTTAGACGCTCTGTATGATGAGATGGCTGAAAGCATTAAATTTGCTAAAGCTAATACTCCTGAGCTGCGCACTGTCTTCATTAACAGTGATGCTTACACCGATGGCGGTGCAGAAGCTGTACAAGAAGTTGCTTATACCTTTGCTACTGCAGTTGAATATGTTCGCCAAATGCAAAAACGCGGCCTTGAACTGCATGATATTGCAAATTCCCTGTATTTCTGCTTCAACCAAGGTGCAAACTTCTTTATGGAAATTGCTAAACTGCGTTCCCTGCGCATGGTATGGGCTGCTATTATGGAAGCCTTTGGTGCTGACGAAGCTGACCGCGCTATCAAAGTGCATGGCCGTTGCGCTCGTTTTACCAAGACTGTTGTTGACCCGTATGTTAACATGCTGCGTAACTGCACCCAAACCTTCTCCAGCGTTGTGGGCGGCGTAAGCACTTACGACAATCCGCCGTTTGACGAGCTGATCCGTAAAGGCGACGTCTTCTCCCGCCGTATTGCGCGTAACCTGCACGTAATGCTGCAAGAAGAATTTGGTATGCTGAGCCCGATTGATGCTGCTGGCGGCTCTTGGGGCGTTGAGACCCTGACCAAACAAATCACCGAAAAGATTTGGGCAGAGTTCCAAAAAATTGAAGAAATGGGCGGTATTACGAAAGCTCTGGAAGCTGGCTATCCGCAAGCACAAGTTGCTGAAGTTTTGGCTAAACGCTTCAAAGCTCTGGAAATGCGCAGCGACCGTGCTGTCGGCGTAAATATGTACCCGAACATGACGGAAGAACCGCTGGAACGCCGCGAAGAAGATACTCCGAAACTGAAAAAAGAACGCGAAGCTGCTGTTGCTGCTTACGTTGCTGATATTGATACCAACTATCTGGCTGGCAAGCTGGCAAAAGTTGAAACCGTGGAAGGCGCAATTGATGCTTTCAGCAACGGTGCTACTATTGGTCAGGTTGCTGCTGCTTCCTGCAAGGCAGAAGCTCCGGAAACTGTGGAAGCAATTGCTGCTCATCACTGGACCGAACGCTATGAAGCACTGCGCTTTGACACCGAAGATTACGTTAAGAAGACCGGCAAAAATGTGGAAGTATTCCTGTGCAACATGGGACCGATTCCGCAGCATAAAGCTCGTGCTGATTTCTCCACCTCCTTCCTGCAGGTTGGCGAATTCAACGTTCATCTGAACGATGGTTTCCAAGACGGCGAAGATGGCGACCAATACGAAAAATGCCTGAAAGCTTTCAAAGAAGGCGATTACGATGTAGCTGTTATCTGCTCCACCGATGCTACTTATCCGGAAATCGTTCCGAAACTGGCACCGATGATTAAAGCTGCTATGAAACCGTCCGCAACTCTGTTCCTGGCTGGTGCTGCACCGAAAGACATGGAACAAGTTTACAAGGATGCCGGCGTTGATGATTTCATCAGCGTAAAAGCTAACTGCTTCCAAACTTTGAAGATGCTGCAAAAGAAGAAAGGGATGATTGAATAATGAGCATTAATCCGGATTTCACTAAAGTAGCCCTTCCTGATCATCCTTCTTGTTCTTATGACGAATGGAAGAAAAATCTGGAAGAAAAAATGGGCGAAAATTATGATGCCCTTTATGATACAACCTTGGAACGTATTCCTAAAGCTCCGCTGTATACCAAGGATATCTATGATAAATGTAACCATCTGGACTTCATGAGCGGTATTCCTCCGTTCCTGCGTGGTCCTTATTCCACAATGTACGTTTTCCGTCCGTGGACTGTACGTCAATATGCAGGTTTCTCCACCGCGGAAGAATCCAACGCTTTTTATCGCCGTAACCTGGCAGCAGGCCAAAAAGGTCTGTCTATTGCGTTCGACCTTCCGACCCACCGTGGCTACGATGCAGATAACCCGCGTGTAGTTGGCGACGTTGGTAAAGCAGGCGTATCTGTTTGCTCCATGCTCGATATGAACATTCTGTTCAGCGGTATTCCTCTGGACCAGATGTCCGTATCCATGACCATGAACGGCGCAGTTCTGCCGATTCTGGCATTCTTCATCGTATCCGGTGAAGAACAAGGCGTAGATAAATCCATCATGGCTGGTACTATCCAGAACGATATCTTAAAAGAGTTCATGGTTCGTAACACCTATATTTATCCGCCTGCAATGTCTATGCGTATCATCGGTGATATTTTCGAATACACCACCAAATACATGCCGAAATTCAACAGCATTTCCATTTCCGGTTATCATATCCAGGAATGCGGCGCAACCTGCGACCTTGAATTAGGCTACACTCTGGCAGATGGTATGGAATATATCCGTACTGGTGAAGCTGCAGGCCTGCCTGTAGATGCTTTCGCAAAACGTCTGTCCTTCTTCTGGGATATGGGCAAAAACTACTTCATGGAAGTTGCGAAGATGCGTGCTGCTCGCGTACTGTGGGCTAAGATCTTGAAGAGCTTTGGTGCTAAGAACCCGAAATCCATGGCACTGCGTACTCACAGCCAAACTTCCGGCTGGTCTTTGACCGAACAAGATCCGTTCAACAACATCTCCCGTACTTGTATGGAAGCTATGTCCGCAGCTCTTGGTCATACCCAATCCTTGCACACCAACGCACTGGACGAAGCAATCGCACTGCCGACCGACTTCTCCGCTCGTCTTGCTCGTAACACCCAGCTGTACATCCAGGATGAAACCAAAGTCTGCAAGATTATCGATCCGTGGGGCGGTTCCTACTATGTTGAATACCTCACCAACGAAATCATCCGTCGTGCCTGGGCTCATATCCAGGAAGTTGAAGCACTCGGCGGTATGGCAAAAGCTATTGCAACCGGCTTGCCGAAGATGCGTATCGAAGAGTGCGCAGCTCGTCGCCAAGCTAACATTGATAGCGGTAAGGAAACCATCGTTGGCCTGAACAAATATCGTCTGGCCAAAGAAGATCCGCTGAACGTACTTTCCATCGATAATACCGCAGTACGTAACGCTCAGATTAAACGTCTGGAAAAACTGAGAGCAGAACGCGACAGCGATGCAGTTGCCCGCGATCTGGAAGCTATCACCCGCGCAGCAGAAAACCGTGACAACGGCAACTTGCTGGAAATGGCTGTACAAGCAGCACGCGACCGTGCTTCCCTTGGTGAAATTTCCGATGCAGTTGAAAAAGTTTCCGGTCGTTTCAATGCTGTAATCCACACTGTATCTGGTGTATACTCCAGTGAATTCAGTGGTAACGATGATATGGAACAAGCAACTAAACTGGCTGACGAGTTCGAAAAACTCGAAGGTCGTCGTCCGCGTATCTTCCTGGCTAAGATGGGCCAAGATGGTCATGACCGTGGTCAAAAAGTTCTCGCAACCTCCTTTGCTGATATGGGCTGGACCGTCGACGTTGGTCCTCTGTTCCAGACTCCGGAAGAATCTGCACAAGACGCTGTAGATAATGACGTTGATATGGTTGGCTTCTCCTCCCTGGCTGCTGGTCACAAAACCTTGCTGCCTGCTCTGGTAGAAGAACTGAAGAAACGTGGCCGCGAGGATATTATGGTCTGCATTGGCGGCGTAATTCCTGCGCAAGACTACGATTATCTGTATGAACATGGCGCAGCAGGTATCTTTGGACCTGGTACCAATATTCCTAAATGCTGCATCCAACTGCTGCAAATGCTGGTTGACCGTGCAAAGGCTGAACAAGAACAAGAGTAAGAGCGAGGTGAGCTAAATGCCTGAAACTGGTGAAAAAGATATTAGACCGAGTTGGGTACCCCTGAAAAAAGACCCTAACTTTGCCTGCTCTGTTATGAGCGGTATAGACAGCGCGGTAAACGCTGTCTCAGAGGAGAAGTATACCCCTGCGGATAAAATCAGAAAGTTTCCTTTGAGAAGAAAACCTAGTCCGGAAGAACTGATCAAAGGAGTCAGTGAAGGCGATCGCAAAACTTTGTCTCAAGCTATTACGCTTATTGAAAGCAATGCTCCGAGGGATTTTGATAAAGCGCAGCGTGTGCTGCAAGCACTTTTGCCGCGTACCGGCAAGGCATTGCGCATCGGTATTTCCGGTGTGCCTGGTGCCGGCAAGAGTACCTTTATCGAAGCCTTCGGCCAGATGCTGTGCCATCAGGGTTACAAGGTTGCGGTTTTGGCCGTTGACCCGACAAGCTCTATTACAGGCGGTTCTATTTTAGGTGATAAAACGCGTATGCAGATGCTGTCACGTGAGCCGAATTGCTTTATCCGTCCTTCCCCGGCGAAGGGAACTTTAGGCGGTGTAGCAAGAAAAAGCCGTGAAACGATGTTACTTTGCGAAGCTGCAGGCTGCGATGTTATCCTCGTGGAAACTGTTGGTGTAGGCCAGTCGGAAATTACTGTGCGCTCGATGGTTGATTTCTTTATGCTCGTTGTCCTGACTGGTGCAGGCGATGATCTGCAAGGCATTAAGAAAGGCATCATGGAAGTGGCGGATGCTATCGTCGTCAATAAGGCAGATGGCGATAACCTGCCCAAGGCAATTGTTACACAAGGCGAATATGAGCGTATGATTGAATTCATCCGTCCTGCTACCGAAGGCTGGAAGACCCATGCTTATAGATGCTCCGCGCTGACGAAAGAGGGACTTTTAGAGCTGTGGGCTGTGATGCGTAAGTTTGAAAAGGTTACTAAAGAATCTGGTGCCTTTGACCGCAGACGTAAATCGCAGAC
>CAVKDE010000073.1:0-7458 GCA_963654835.1 Duodenibacillus sp.
AGGACAGGCACACCGTTTGCATCTTGCGCCTGGTCAGCTACGTTGCTAACCTGAGCTTTAGCAATTTCAGCTGCCAGCTCTTCAGCCTTTTTATTCGCAGCTTTCAGTTCAGCCTGCAATGCTTCCAAACGGGAAGGAACATCAACAGTGCGGCATTTCAGCTCTGCTGCCAGGCCTTTAACCATTTCTTCTGTATCATTTACATGCGCTACAGCACCATGACCGGTTACAGCTTCAATACGGCGCACGCCTGCACCGCTGGAACCTTCGCTGACAATCTTGAACATACCGATTTGTGCCGTGTTTTCAACATGGCTGCCACCGCAGAACTCCATGGAGAAATTAGGCACGGTAACAACACGCACGATGTTGCCATATTTTTCGCCGAACAAAGCAGTTGCGCCCTTCTTCTTAGCTTCTTCGATAGGCAGTTCTTCAATAGTTACGTTTTTGCTTGCCAAAATCTGCTCATTGACAATAGCTTCAACCTCTTTCAGCTCAGCCTCAGTTACCTGAGAGAAATGGGAGAAGTCAAAACGCAGGCGATCCGGGCCAACATAGCTGCCTGCCTGGTTTACATGGCTGCCTAAAACTTGTTTCAAAGCAGCGTGCAGCAAGTGAGTTGCCGTGTGGTTGCGGGCAATATCCAGCTTGCGCGCTTTATCCACAGCAAAGGTTACATCTTCGCCCACGCTTACAGTACCTTCGGTTACAGTACCAATCATGATAACTGCGCCATCAGGCAGTTTCTTAGTTACGTTAACTTCAATTACACCGGTAGGAGCGGTAATTGTGCCGATATCACCTAATTGTCCACCGCCTTCCGCATGGAAAGCAGTAACGTCGCAGATAACAGCCACTTCCGTGCCATCAGCAGCGTTTTCCATAGGCTGCGCATCATGTGCAGGATACAGTTTCACGATTTTTGCAGCGGTTGCAGCTTCGTCAACCTTCAGCTCGCCCACATTGATGCCGTTGGTGTTATAAATAACCGGACGGCCTTCTTTATCGTTGCGTGCTTCACGCGCCATTTTGCGTTGAACTTCCAGCGCAGCGTCAAAGCCTTCTTTATCTAAGGTCATGCCCTGCTCTTCCAAAATTTCTTCGGTCAGTTCCCAAGGGAAACCAAAGGTATCGTTCAGTTTGAAAGCAGTTGCACCATCAAGAACGGTGGCATTAGCAGCTTTTAATTTGGCAATTTCTTCATTTAAAAGTTCAGTACCTTGTTTTAAAGTACGCAGGAAGCTGGTTTCTTCCATTTCCACAACTTTTTTAATGAAGTCCGCCTTCTCTACAAGGTTAGTGTAAACGTGACCGAACATACCGATAACAACATCAGCAGCACCGCACAGGAACATATCATTGATACCGAGTAAGCGTGCATGACGGATAGCACGGCGCAGAATGCGGCGCAGCACATAACCGCGACCTTCGTTAGAAGGCAGAATGCCATCGCCAATCATAAAAGTCATGCTGCGAACGTGATCCGCAATAACCTTTAAGGATACATCAGTATTTTTATCTTTGCCATATTCCACACCGGCGATTTTAGCAGCGTGTTCAATGATCGGGAAAATCAAATCTGTTTCAAAATTAGAAGGCTTGCCCTGAATAACACTTGCCAGACGCTCAAGGCCAGCACCGGTATCAATATTTTTATTTTTCAGCGGCGGATAAGTGCCATCAGGCATCTGGTTGAACTGGGTAAATACCAGGTTCCAGATTTCCAGGAAACGATCGCAGTCGCAGCCAGGACCGCAGGTAGGCTTGCCGCAGCCGCGTTCCGGACCGAGGTCAATGTGAATTTCGGAATCAGGGCCGCACGGACCGCTGCCAATCTCCCACCAGTTATCTTCTAAGCGTACAATGCGGTCGTCAGGCACACCTACAACATTGTGCCAGATATCATAAGCTTCATCATCTTCCGTATGGATAGTGATATACAGCTTATCAGCAGGCAGGCCAAGCTCTTTAGTTAAAAATTCCCAGCTCCAGGGAATAACTTCTTTTTTGAAATAATCGCCAAAGGAGAAGTTGCCCAGCATTTCAAAATAAGTATGGTGACGTGCAGTGCGGCCTACGTTTTCAATATCGCCGGTGCGCACACATTTTTGGCAGGTGGTGATGCGGGTAGCAGGCGGTTTCATTTTGCCTGTGAAGAAAGGCTTAAAAGGTGCCATGCCTGCGCCGATAATCAGCAGGGTCGGGTCATCCTGCGGAATCAGGGAAGCACTAGGCAGCATTAAGTGGCCTCTATCCTGGAAAAATTTTAAAAACTTTTCGCGGATTTCATTACCAGTCATGTATTTCATAGTAATCATTCGCTCCTTCAAAAAATTTACTGCGCTGCACTCTGCGCACAGCAGCAGTTAGCAACTTAGCATATAAAAAAATTATATAATTTTTACCATTGAATGTCAACGATAAAGTGAGAAAATGATGGGTTACGAGCCGCTTTTAAACGCACAAGCAAAAAAACATACAACGCTCATATTTTTGCAAAATAATATTTATATAACTCCACTATCTACTTTATGCTTGACATTATTTTGAAAATCTGTTAATCTGAATCTAGCAAAGCTAGAGCCTTGCGTATTATGTGAAGTAGTACGCAAGGCTCTTTTTGTTTAATAGGCAAAGGAGTTGAATCTATGTACAAGCTTAAAGAAGATATTCTAAAATCCATTGAAGAATTCACTTTACTTGATGATGCGTTTATGAGTAAAATCTTTGAAGATGACATTGAACGCACACAATTTTTATTGCGAATTATCTTAAATGATGATAAGATAAAAGTAATAAAAACCACAACACAAAAGCGTATCAAAAACCTTCAAGGCAGAGATTTGCAGCTAGATATTTTAGCTGCAAATGCTAATGGCGAAAAATTTAATGTTGAAGTACAAAACCAAAACAGCGGTGCAATCCCCCAACGAGCACGTTACCACATGGGGATACTTGATGCTAAAAGCCTACCTAAAGGAAAATACTTCAATAAATTACGTGATAATTATGTTATCTTTATTACCAAAGAGGACATATTAAAAGAAAATCTCCCTATCTATCATATTGACAGATTTATAACTGAAACCGGAAAAGCTTTTGTCGATGGTTCTCATATCATTTATGTTAACAGTAAAATTCAGGATGCAACACCATTAGGTCGCTTGATGCACGATTTTTATTGTAAAAATCCTGATGATATGTACTATCCGGAACTAGCAACTAAAGCTAGATATTTTAAACAGAACGAGGAGGGACGAGAAGCCATGGGGGATGTATTAGAAAAATTATTTGCTAAACGAGAACTTGAAATTATGGAAAAAGCTAAATCTAAAATTGCTAAAGCTGAAAAAAAAGAGCGTATTAAGTTCGCCAAAGAAATGCTTAACAACAACGAAGATATAGAAAAAATCGTAAAATATTCTAAACTCTCATTAAGCGAAGTACAAAAGCTTGCTAAAAAATTAAGTGCCTAAACGCACAAACAAAAAACATACAACGCTCATGTTTTTGTTTTTTGCGTTGTATGTTTTGTTTTTATATGATACAATATGTTTAAGACAACTGTGTTGCGGGGTGGCGTAGCCTTTCATTCCTCAAGAATGGAGGTGACGCTTATGAAGAACTTCTCTTTCCAAGACTTAATGCTCTTCGGAATGTTCATTCTGGCATTGCTTACATTTATATTTCAATTTAGTAAATAGTCCAGACATAAGAAGACCACTCCTAAACTTTGCCGAGTGCGGAGTGGTTTTCTACCATTAAACCAAGGCAACCCACCCTGTGGGCAGTTGTCTTTTTTCTATGTTTATTTTAGCATAGGGTTCTTGCTTTTGCAAGTTTTATATATTAGAAATTTGGGGTTAGAAAATAGCCTCGCAATTAAATATCGTTCTTCCCTCTATTTCCCCATAGAATTAACCAGCGACACAATCGCAGGCCCCAGCACCACGACGAACATCACAGGGAAGATAAAAATCATTGTCGGGAAGAGGATTTTTACCGGCAGCTTCGCTGCCTCCTCTTTCGCACGTTGGCGACGTGCCTCGCGCATATTGCCAGATTGGATCTCCAGCGTTTGTGCCATACCCACGCCGAGCTTATCTGCCTGGATAATTGCCGCAGTAAAAAGCTGCATTTCCTGTATCCCACAACGCTTAGCCAGTCGCGTTAAAGCCTGCCTACGTGTTACGCCCATACGCAGCTCCTGCAAAAGGCGTTCAAATTCTTCAATAAGCGGGCCTTTGAGCTTGGCTGTTACCTTGCCCAGTGCGCCGTCAAAGCCAAGGCCTGCCTGCACGCTGACGCAAAGCAAATCAAGCACATCAGGCATACTCTGCAAAATTGCCTTATGGCGTTTAGCAATCATGCGCTTAATCCAAAAGAACGGCAGATACGCACCAATGCCTGTCACGACGAGAGCTTTCACAACCTTCATCATGAGGCTCTGCTCCTGCGCGAAGTTATAGCGCACGCCGATGATGGCGAACACAACAATGCTCGCACCCCACACCAGCATAAAACCGCTATAGCCTAAATTGTAAAAGCCACCGCTGGCTTCCACCATATCTTCCGCCGCACGGCGCAAACCGCTAGGCGCAACGGCAGCAATTTTTGCTGCCACATTATCAGCCACCGGCTGCAAGATACGCTCCTTAAAAGAACGGTTCATCTGCTTTTGCCAATAAATATCTTTATCAGGGCCTTCACCCCAGCTGCTCATGCTGCGCAGACGGTTTTGCACCACGCGCTGCTTGGTTGATTGGGTGAGGAAAAGTGCATATAAAGTTATAAAGACAGCCGCTGCTGCCAGCAGCGAAATCAATAAAATCATTTTTATGCTCCTAGTTGTTAATAAAAAGCTCCATCGGCAGATGAATGCCGTTCAGTTCCAGCTTTTCGCCGCACTGCGGGCGCAAACCTGTCGTTGCAAACGAACCCTGAATACGTCCATCGCTATCCACGCCCTGCTGCTGAAAGCGGAACAAATCCTGCATAGTGATGATATCGCCTTCCATACCGGTTACTTCGCTGATATTGATAATTTTACGGCTGCCATCACGCAAACGCGCAATCTGCACGATAATATCCACAGCGGAAGCTATCTGGCTGCGGATAGCACGCAAAGGCAGTTCCATACCGCTCATGAGCACCATGGTTTCCAAACGGCTTAATAAATCGCGGGAGCTGTTGGCATGGGCGGTGGTCATAGAACCATCATGACCTGTGTTCATGGCCTGCAGCATATCCAGTGCTTCGCCTGTACGCACCTCGCCCACGATAATTCTATCAGGACGCATACGCAAAGCATTGCGCACTAAATCACGCATACTGATTTCGCCCTCGCCTTCAATGTTCGCAGGACGAGATTCCAAGGTTACAAGGTTGTCCTGATGCAGCTGCAGCTCGGCGGAATCCTCCAGCGTTACAATGCGCTCACTTTCAGGTATATAGGAAGAAAGCACGTTTAAAAGCGTTGTCTTACCACTGCCCGTACCACCGGAAACAACGATGTTTAACCTGCCCTGCACGCAGGCTTCCAAAAAGTTTGCCATGCGCTGGTCAAAAGAGCCAAACTCAATCATTTTTTCTACAGTGATAACATCACGGGAGAATTTACGAATCGTCAAACACGGACCGATGAGTGAAAGCGGCGGAATGATAACATTCACGCGGCTGCCATCCGCCAGGCGCGCATCCACCATCGGGCTGCTTTCATCAACACGCCTGCCTACGGCAGAAACAATGCGGTCAATGATATGCATTAAATGTTCGCTGTTGCGAAAACGCGTATCCGTCTTAATCAAATGACCGCTGCGCTCCACGTAGATAGAATCCGGGCCGTTGACCATGATTTCTGTAACACTGCTATCTTTTAAGAAAGGCTCGATAGGGCCAAGGCCCATGATCTCGCTGATAAGTTCTTCTACAAGGCGTTCCCTATCACCCAAAGGAATGGCGAAGGGGTTATTTTTAACTTCTTCCGCACACAGGTTTTCTACCAGACGGCGCACTTCCTTTTGGTCACTGGTGGAAGTGTTGATAGCGCGCTGGAGATCATCAGGCATTTCATCAATAATTTTAGCATGGATATCAGATTTAATTGCCTGATAAGAAGCCTCGCGTGCTTCATCCGCAGTGATGGCAAAACCTGTTGTGCCATGCGTTTGTTTAGAGGAAGTTTCCTCGCCTGCGCCAGAGCTGGTGACAAATTGTTTATTTTTTCTATTTAAGCGTTCTAAAAGAGACATTGTTTTGGCACCTCACTCTTCTTTGCGCATCGTAATTTCACTTTTTATAGTATTTAACCAAGCTTTTCCGTCATCACCTTTAGGCAATAAATCTAAGAACATACTAGGTAAAGTGTTTTTACGTTGTACTTCTATAGTAACTTTAATACCTTTTTCCGTATCAGCATCATCAGCACTCTGATTACCTATAGGCATTTTAACCTCTTCTATTTTTACATTGGTACTGTTAATCTTTTGATAAACATAAAGAGCATCTGCCATATTATTTAATATATAATCTTGAGTGTTTTTATTCTTATCTGCTTGAGTAAGACCACTTTGCTGCACAACAGCATAACGTGCCGCAGTACGTGCTATATCGTTTAATGCTTTGATATCATGCAAAGTAAACGCACCATAAACCATAGAATAAAAAATCATAATAAAAGCAGGCATCACAAGTGCAAATTCCACCATTGATGCGCCACGGTTATTTATACGCATTTGTTAGCCTCCTTCAAAAATCGTTATGAAATAAAAATATTATGCACTGTGTTAAACGCAAAGATTTCTTTACGCTGAACACAGTGCATAAGCACTGTGCAAGTATAAAATTAATTAAGGAACCGCATCCCTAACCTTTTTAAACAATAACTTTAACGCACTCTTTGTTGTAGTACCAGCATGTCCAACATATTCATTAGAATAAGCTTGCATATGGTAATAAGCCAAAGCTACAACAGCAATGCAGGCTAGTACAATTGCATACTCTACCATCTCAGCACCACGCTGCCCAAGCTTATTATTCAGTTTAACTTTAACAAGAGATGCTAAATAGGTAAATTGTTGCAACATAATACACCACCAAATAAATTATTCCGCTTTAGGTTTATCTACATTAGCCTTATCCCAAACTTTATCCCACAGTGTACTTAAAGTGTTGCTAAGGCCTTCATTTCCACCGCCAGCACCTTTTTCAGTTGATGCATAAAAATAAACACCAACAGCTGCAATGCAAGCTAAAACGATAGCATATTCTACCATTTCTGCACCACGTTGCCCCAACTTATTATTCAATTTTACACTGCACCAAGATGCAACATATTTAATCTGATTTAACATTCTAACACCTCATTCAAAAACTCTTAATTAACAGAGCTAGCAACTTTAGCCCAAGCTTCTTTCAGAAAAGCTTTTAACCCATTATCGGCTTTACCATCATCAG
>CAVKDE010000074.1:0-7409 GCA_963654835.1 Duodenibacillus sp.
TGGCAGGGTGGTGCTGGTCAAGCAGTGCCGTTATCCGCTCAACACGCTGCTGTGGGAGATTCCCGCAGGCAAATTGGATCACGGCGAAGCAGAGGATACGGATGAATGTGCACGCCGTGAGCTGAGCGAAGAAACCGGCTACGAAGCAGCGCACTGGGAGCGGCTATTAAGTATTGCGACAACACCAGGTTTTTCGGATGAAATCATCCATTTGTATAAAGCGTGGGATTTGACAAAATTTGCGCAGCACACTGATGCGGATGAATTTATTGGCGTAGAGGCGTTTTCACCTGAGCAGCTTAAAGCGATGGTAGCGAGCGGTGAGCTGTATGATGCCAAAACACTATGTGCTCTTTACGCAGCGAAAATCATCTAAACTTGAATCATAGAATTAAGGCTTTGGAAAAAGGACAAGATTATGCAGAAGAAAAATTTATCATATTTAATCACAACTACAGTTTTAGCTTTAGGTTTATTTTCCCAGACTGCTGATGCTGCTTCCTTTCGTAATGAGGTAAAAACGCAGCAAGGTGTGCTTGTAGGTGCTTATGATGAGGCACATCAGGTTGTAGAATGGCAGGGCGTTCCTTATGCTGCTCCTGCAACTGGTGCAAACCGTTGGCGCGAAGCGCAAAAACCGCAAAAAGTAAAATATTCTTTGGACTGCACAAAAAAAGCTCCTTCTAACATCCAATATAACGGTAAACAGGTTATTGGCGAAGAAGGCGTGCTGACGCTGGATATTGTGCGCCCTGATACTAGCGAAAAAAATCTGCCGGTTATGGTTTATTTCCATGGCGGTAATAACCAGGCCAGCAATAGCCATTTGATGGAAGGCAATAAATTGGCACAAAAAGGTAATATGGTTTATGTTTCTGTGCAATACCGCTTAGGCGTGTTAGGTTTTAATAACCTGCCTGCGCTGGCTGATGGCAATGATAAAGAAAAAAGCGGTAACTTTGGTTTTATCGATCAGGCAACAGCTTTAGACTGGGTACATAACAATATTAAAAGCTTTGGCGGTGACGCGAAAAATATTACTGTTTCCGGTTTTTCTGCTGGTGGACGTGATGTTATGGCAATGCTTATCTCGCCTGTATTTAAAGGAAAATTTGATAAAGCAATTTCTTTTAGCGGTGGCTTGACTGTAGCTGATGCCGCAGCCAGCCAAAAGGTAATTGCCAGAAAGCTGGCACCTTTGGTTGTAGAAGACGGTGAGCAGGATAACCTGATTAACGCGGAAAACTGGCTGCTTAGTGAAAATAGCAAGGATAAAAAAGCAGTACGCAATTATTTGCAGAACGTGAAGGCAGAACGCCTTGCTCCTGTAATGGCTGGTGCGGTTATCCGTATGAGTGCTTTCCCCCATTTGTTTGGCGATGGCAAGGTGCTGCCTAAAGAAGGTTTTTCAACAAAGAAATACGTTAACAACGTACCGCTTATGATGCTCGCAAGTGCAGACGAATTTAGCTCTTTTGCTGCCCGCGATGCATTTTTCAAAAACCGTTTGGAGAAAATCAATACAGATGAAGTAACAACCAGAGAGTTCCGTTTTGCTAATAAATATGGCAGTGCACTGTATAATCTGTTCAACGGACAGGAATCTGCAGAGGTATTATATCCACATTATAAAAATGATATGTACGTATGCAATTTTACTTTTGGACATACACCTGATGTAGTCGGCTTAGAATACAGCACACGTAATGGTGCGATGCATGGTATTTTCCAACCATTTTTGACGGATCAGGAATATGCTTATACGAAAAATACTGATGCTTTTAAGCAGCAAGGCTCTCAGGATTTAAGCAAGGTGTTTATTGCTTCTATTGCGGCATTTATGCGTACAGGCAATCCTAATACGAAGCTTTTGGCAACAACCTGGCAGCCGTGGACACCGGAATATCGCCCGGAGCTTATATTTGACGCTAACCGTCAAAATGCGCGCATTACCTGCGCTAACAGCCGCGTAAGTTACGCCGGTATTTTGGCAGAGCTTGAGAATGATAAAACCATTAGTGAAGAAAGCAAAGAATACATTAAGCACAATGTACTCAACGGCCGTTGGTTCAGCGGTAAGCTGGATGAAATTTATGGTAATCCGAGCTTGTGGGATAAATAAGGTTTTCAATCGTCGCTAGGCGTTTAGTACGTGCAGCGACGATTTTTTTACGCCTTCTTTCTCTTTAAATCAACGCGATTTTATGGTATGATATAAAAGTAAAAGTGTTTGAGAAAGAACAAAAATAGTAAATAAATTTAGCTTGAAGGAGGCGCGACTATGCGCAAGATTGCGATTATTGGTGGTACTGGTATTGATAACCCTGAGCTGATGGGCGGTTTTGAAAAGAAAATTATTGAAACTCCCTACGGCAAGGCTCTTTGCAATATTGGTACGATGCATGGCAACCAGGTTGTTTTTGTAAGCCGTCATGGAGCAGCTCATTCTGTTCCACCACACAAGGTAAATTATCGTGCTAATATTTGGGCGATGAAAAGCCTGGGCACAGAAGAGATTTTTGCTACTACCGCAGTTGGCTCTTTAAATCCGGAAATGAAAGCCGGACATTTTGTCGTTTGTGACAACGTGCTGGATTTTACGAAGAGCCGCATCAACACCTTTTATGATACACCGGAGCGCGGTGTGGCGCACTGCGATTTTACGCAGCCTTATTGCCCTGCTCTGCGCGAGAAGGTTATTAAATGTCTGGAAAAAACGGATATCACCTTCCATAAGCATGGCGTATATGTTTGCACTGAAGGACCGCGTTTTGAAAGTGCAGCGGAGATTAAAATGTTTGCTATGCTGGGCGGTGACGTGGTAGGCATGACGAATATGCCGGAATCCATCCTTGCACGCGAGGCAGAGATGTGCTATACGAACTGCTCCATCGTTACGAATATGGCAGCAGGTATTTCGCCAACTCCGCTTTCTCATAGTGAAGTATGCGAGGCTATGGCCAAGAGCATTAAGAGCATGGAGCAGCTGATTTTAGCATTTATTGCTTATAACGAGCCAACAGAGGCAAGCTGCGGCTGTCACACCTGCATGAAAGAATTTGGCGGTTTTAAGCTGTAAGGAAGTGCATTATGGTAGAAACTATGCGTTGGCAGCAGGGACAGCTGGTTTTATTGGATCAAACTTTGCTGCCACAGCAGATTGAATGGATTACCTGCACTGATTATTTGCGGGTGAAGCTGGCCATTGAACGCCTGGAAGTTCGCGGTGCGCCTGCTATCGGTGCTGCAGCTGCTTTTGCTATGGTGCTGGGTGCGCGTGAAGTTGCCGATAAGCCTGACTTTTTGCAGGCACTGGACGCAGTGCGTGCAGATTTAATCACGGCGCGACCTACGGCGGTAAATTTAGCGTGGGCCGCGAATTTGCAATATGAGTTGGCGGTGCATTTGCATGATGAAGATATGCCTCCTTTTAAGATTATCAAGGCTCTTGAAGCGAAAGCGGAGGCAATTTATGCAGATGATATTGCTAAAAATAAAAAGATGGGTGAATATGGCGCTGCCGTTCTTCCCGACAAAGCAGTGGTTTTGACGCATTGCAACGCTGGCGCACTGGCAACCTGTGGCTGGGGAACGGCGCTGGGCGTAATCCGCAGTGCGCACGCGCAAGGTAAATTGCAAATGGTTTACGCTGATGAAACGCGCCCGCTTTTGCAAGGCGCGCGCCTGACGGCATTTGAATTGTATGAAGATAACATTCCCGTAACGCTGATTACGGATAATATGGCAGCGTGGACGATGCACACTAAGGGCGTAAACGCTGTTATCGTTGGTGCAGATAGGATTGCTGCCAATGGTGATACAGCAAACAAAATTGGCACTTATGGTGTGGCGCTGGCTGCTAAGGCGCATAACATACCGTTTTACATCGCCGCACCCACGAGTACTTTTGATTTTGCTATTGCTACGGGAGCAGAAATTCCTATTGAAGAACGCAAGGCGGAAGAAGTACGCCATTTCCGCAGCGAGCAGACTGCACCTGAAGGTGTGGCAGTGTTTAATCCTGCCTTTGACGTAACGCCAGCGGAGCTTATTACAGGTATTATTACGGAATATGGCGTGATTAGCGCGCCGTATGTGGAAAATATTCAAAAATTACAAGAAAGAATAAAATAAAAAGGAGTTTTTTACCAATGGAAAGTATTATTAAAGATATTAACTTAGCGCCGCTAGGCCACCAGCGCATCGCCTGGGCAAAGGAATATATGCCTCTGCTGAACCATTTAAATGAAGAATACAGCAAAACTAAACCGTTTGCCGGTATCAACATGATTGTTACCATTCATCTGGAAGCAAAAACTGCTTATCTTGCACTGGTGCTGAAAAATGCTGGTGCTAACGTAGTTGTTACAGGCAGCAATCCGCTGTCTACGCAGGATGAAATTGCTGCTGCTTTAGTTGACAGCGGCATTACTGTTTTTGCAACTCATGCCTGCACCAATGAAGAATACGATATGTATCTGCGTGAAGCTTTGAAGGTTGAACCTGATCTTATTATTGATGATGGCGGCGATTTAGTTAATATGCTGCATGGTGAACGTCGTGATCTAATTGGTAAGCTGATTGGTGGCAGTGAAGAAACTACTACAGGCGTACACCGCTTGAAGGCTTTGGCTGCTGCCGGTCATTTAGCTTTCCCGATGATTGCTGTTAACGATGCTTATTGTAAGTATCTTTTTGATAACCGCTATGGCACCGGTCAATCTTCCTGGGACGGCATTATGCGCACTACCAATATGTCCGTAGCAGGTAAAACTGTTGTTGTTGCCGGTTATGGCTGGTGCGGTAAAGGCGTAGCAATGCGCGCTAAAGGCATGGGTGCCAATGTTATTGTTACCGAAGTTGATCCGATTAAAGGCATTGAGGCAGTATTTGATGGTTTCCGCGTTATGCCGATGCAGGAAGCTGCTAAATATGGTGATATTTTTGTTACTGTAACCGGTTGCAAGGATGTTATCACTAAAGCGCACATGGAAGTTATGAAGAACGGCGCAGTTATGTGCAATGCCGGTCACTTTGACGTAGAAGTGAATAAACATCATCTGGAAGAGCTTTCTGTTGTTGCTCCTTATGAAGTGCGCAAAAATATTATGACTTATACTATGGCTGATGGCCGCAAGCTGAACCTTTTGGGTGAAGGCCGTCTGGTTAACCTGGCTTGTGGCGATGGTCATCCGATTGAAATCATGGATTTGTCCTTCGCTATGCAGTTCCTCGCTATGAAATATCTCCTCGACCATAAGGGACAGCTGGAGAACAAACTTTATGTACTGCCACAAGAGCTGAACACCGAAGTTGCTGCTTTGAAACTGCACGCTATGGGCGCAGGCATTGACACGCTGAGCGAAGAGCAGAAAGCATATTTGGCTGCTGAATAAGATGGACACAGATTTATTAGCTAAAGATAAAGCGCGTGCTGCTATCGTGGAAATGGGGCACACGCTCATAGAAAAGCATCTTGTCGCAGGTTCATGGGGGAATATCAGCTGTCGCGTTGATGAAAACAGCATTGCTATTACACCTTCCGGGCGTGGGTATGAAACGCTGCTACCGGAGGATGTTGTTATTATAGATAGTGATGGTACTGTCATCGAAGGCAGGCATATTCCTTCTTCTGAGCTAAAGGTGCATACGGCAATTTATGCTGCTTATTCTGAAGCTGGCGCAGTGATTCATACACACAGCATTTATGCTAGTGTACTCGCTGCTATGCATCAGGATGTGCCTGCTATTATTGAAGATATCGTGCAGATAATTGGCGGACGTGTGCATTGTGCGCAGTACGCTTTATGCGGAACGCAGGAGCTGGCGGCGAACACTGTGGCGGCGATGGGCGGACGCAAGGCTGTGCTGCTAGCAAACCATGGCGCAGTGTGCTGGGGTAAAAATTTGCAGGAAGCACTGCTTGTCGCGGAAATTCTCGAAAAGGCGGCGCAGATAGCCGTTATCTGCATGGGAACAGGCAGAAAAATGTACGAACTGAGTACGGAAGACGTAGATGTGATGCATAAATTCTACGAAGAGCATTACTCTAAGCGTCAACAGGGAAAGGAGTGATATTCTTGAGTAAAGTATTAATTGAAGATATCGAGCTTTTGCATACGCCGAACGGCGAGATGCATAATATCGCGATTGAAGATAATAAAATTGTTTATGTGGGCAAAGAAGTGCCGCAGGATTTTGTAGCGGATGAGGTTGTTAACGGCAAAGGCAAGCTTGCTACCGCAGGTATGGTTAATACCCACGGCCATGTATCTATGACGCTGCTGCGCAGCTATGCGGATGATATGGCACTCATGGATTGGCTGCAAAATAAAATCTGGCCTATCGAAGACAAGATGGACGCTAACGACATCTATTGGGGCGCGATGCTGGGCATTGTGGAAATGCTCAAAGGTGGTACAACCTGCTTTGCCGATATGTATGCGTTTATGGAAGATGTGGCGCGTGCGTGCGCCAAAACAGGTATCCGCGCGAACCTTTGCCGTGGCTTGATTGGCGTTGCGCCGGACAAAGACGTGAAGCTGGCAGAAAACACTGTGCTCGCGAAAAACTGGCAGGGTTATGACAACGGCCGTATCCGCGTAACTTATGGCCCGCACGCTCCGTATACCTGTCCTGTTGATTATCTGGAAAAAGTTATCAAAGAAGCTGCTGCCAATAACGCCGAGATCCAGATGCATCTGTGTGAAACGAAATTTGAGGTTGATACAGTTGTCAAAGAGCATGGCATGACACCTATTGCGCTTATGGATAAGCTGGGCATGTTTGAGCTTGGCACAATTGCTGCGCACTGCGTACATCTGACGGAAGAAGACATGGATATTATGGCAGCCAAACATGTGCGTGTGGCGCATAACCCGCAAAGCAATCTGAAGCTGGCAAGTGGTATTGCTCCTGTTGCGCGTATGCTGGAGAAAGGCATTTGCGTTGGCCTGGGCACGGACGGCGCATCCAGCAATAATAATCTGGATATGCTCGAAGAATGTCGTGCTGCTGCTATGTTGCACAAGGCAACGACGTTTGATCCGCTTGTTGTTCCGGCTAAAAAAGCGTGGGAGATGGCAACTGTTGATGGTGCTAAGACTTTAGGCTTCAAAAATCTGGGCCTGTTAGAAGCTGGTCAATTGGCAGATATTGTGCTGTGGGATATGCATAAGCCATATTGGTATCCGCGCCATAACAAGCTTTCGCAGCTTGTTTATGCAGCAAACAGCACGGATGCGGACACAGTTTTCGTAGCAGGTAAAAAGGTTGTAGAAGGTGGCAAGCTGCTGACCTTTGATGAAGAGAAGATCTACGCAGAGGCTGAGGCTTGTACAAAAAAATTATTAAATAAATAGTAGCAGCCTGCCGAATAAAGCACCATATGCTTCAGCATGGCTCCTAGG
>CAVKDE010000075.1:0-3047 GCA_963654835.1 Duodenibacillus sp.
GGTCATCGCATTCCTGTATGGTATTGCGATGATTGCGGCGAGATGAGTGCAAGCCGCACTGATTTGACCACCTGCCCGAAATGCGGCAGTGCGCATATCCATCAGGATGAGGATGCTCTGGATACCTGGTTCAGCTCCGCTTTGTGGCCTTTCTCTACGATGGGCTGGCCGGATAAAACTCCGCTCTTAAAACAATTCTATCCGACGAGCGTGCTCGTAACGGGTTATGATATTATTTTCTTCTGGGTTGCACGTATGCTGATTATGGGTATGGAATTTATGAAAGAGATTCCGTTCGAGAAAGTCTTTATCCATGGTCTTGTGCGCGATAGCCAAGGTCGCAAGATGTCTAAATCTCTGGGCAATGGCATTGATCCTCTGGAAGTTATTGATAAATATGGTGCAGATACTCTGCGCTTTATGCTGATTACCGGCAATACTCCGGGTAATGATATGCGTTTCTATTGGGAGCGTGTGGAAGCTACCCGTAACTTTGCCAACAAGATTTGGAATGCTTCCCGCTTTGCGCTGATGAATATGGAAGGCTATGATGCTAATGCTAAGCTTGCTCCGTATACTTTGGCAGATAAGTGGATTCTTTCCCGCCTGCAGCATACTGCTAAAGGCGTTACCGAGATGCTGGGCAAGTTTGAGCTGGGCGAAGCTGGCCGCATGATTTACGATTTCATCTGGGGCGAAGTGTGCGACTGGTATATCGAGCTGGCGAAACCGCGCCTGTATAATAAAGAGAACGCCGAAGAGCGCGCTACTGCGCAGCACGTTTTGGCAACTGTGCTCACAAGCGCAATGCAGCTGCTGCATCCGTATATGCCGTTTATCACCGAAGAAATTTATCAATGCCTGCCGCATGAAGCAGAAAGCATTATGATTTCCAAGTGGCCTGAAGCTAAAGAAGAGCTCATGGACGATGAGGCAGAACGCTTGATGGGCGCAATTATGGAAAGCATTAAAGCTATCCGCAACATGCGCGCAGAAGTAAACGTACCGCCCGGAAAGAAAGTTCCCGCAATTATGCTGGCTGCTGCTGATCTTAAAGCTGGTGTAGAGGCGAACGCTAACTACATCCACCTGATGGGCGCAATCAGCGAACTGACTGTGCTGGCTGACGATGCTGCTAAACCGGAAAATGCAATGGCTGCTGTGGTAGCTGGTATTGAAGTTTACCTCCCGCTCGCAGGCCTGATTGATGTAGAAAAAGAGAATGCACGCCTGAACAAAGAGCTGGCAACTATCGCTAAAGAGCTGAGCCGTGTTGAAGGCAAGCTGGGTAATGCTGGTTTCCTTGCGAAAGCTCCGGAAGCTGTTATCGAAAAAGAAAAAGCTAAGGCCGAAGAGCTGAACGCTAAAAAGGCTGCGATTAATGAGCGCCTTGAGTATTTGAAAACTATCTGAGCCTGCCGAATAAAGCAGTATCTGCGTCAGAACGGCTCCTAGGAGTATTATTTATACGCCGTCGTCGCCGTTCTTCGCATCTGCTGCTTTCTCGACAGTCTTTAAGAACTACCGTAAAAATTGCGGTAGTTCTTTTTTTGTGCGTTCTATGTTATAATTAAATGTTGAAAATGACTATTTCTTGGAGGCAAAACCATTATGAATTATACAGAGAGCCTGGCTTATTTAGACAGCTTGGGCAAGTTTGGCATTAAGCTTGGCATGGAGCGCATTGAAGGACTTTTGCGCGAGCTGGGTAACCCGGAGCAGAAGATTAAAACTGTACACGTTACAGGTACGAACGGTAAAGGTTCAGTAACAAGCATGATTACGAATATCCTCTTAGCTGCAAATTTAAAAGTGGGCAAGTTCACTTCTCCCCATCTTGTGAAGTATAACGAGCGCATTAATCTGAACGGCAAGGATATTAGCGATGAAGATTTTGCGACAGCCATTACGGCGGTGAAGGTGGCTGCGGATAGCGTGGTAAAAAAAGGCGTGTGTGAACAGCCGACGCAGTTTGAAATTTTAACAGCTGCTGCCTTCCTCTATTTTTATCTGCAAAAAGTGGATTATGCTGTTATCGAAGTGGGCATGGGCGGTCTGTGGGATTCCACAAATGTAATTACGCCTGTGGTGAGCGTGATTACGAATGTCGCTTTAGACCATACAGATAGATGCGGCAAGACGATTGAACGCATTGCGATGCAAAAAGCTGGCATTATCAAGGAAAAAGTGCCTCTGGTTACAGCTGCAGAGGGGAATGAAGCACTTGGTCCTATCGTAAGTTTTGCTATGTTTAAGGAAGCACCTGTATATCTTTATGGCAAGGCCTTCCATGGTACGGAGGTGAAAAGCTCGATGGATGGGCAGATTTTCACGCTGCACGCTGGCGATTTTTACCATTCCGATTATGAAATTAAACTGCCTGGCGAGCACCAGATTAAAAATACGAGTGTAGCGATTGTGGCAGCTAAGCTTGTTTCCAAACAGGATGACCGCATTAACGAGCTGGCACTGCATGTGGGTGTGGCGAATACGCTATGGCCTGGTCGCCTGGAGCGTATTCATAAAAATCCTGATATCATCTTAGATGGTGCGCACAACCCTAATGGTGCGGAGGCACTGCGCAAGGCGTTGGATAAGTATTATCCGGGCAAGCAGGTGCATTTTGTTTTTGGCATGATGGGTGATAAGGATATGAGCGGCGTAATTAAGACGCTGATTCATAAGGATGATGTTGTTTACACGGTGCGTGCGGATCAAGGTGCGCGTGCGGCGGAGGCTGCTGATCTTGCTAAACTTGTGGGCAGTAATGCTGTTGCAGAAGCGGATTTGGCGACGGCGTATAGTGCTGCAATGCGCGAAGCTGGTGCAGATGGCGTGGTGTGCGTGTGTGGCAGCTTGTATCTTGTGGGTGAGTTTAAGAAGATGCTGCTTGCGGATAAAAGTAAGATGAATTAAAGAAGGTAAATTGAAGTTTGAATAGTTTAGTTATAGCGTTTAGCCGAATAGAAAGGCTCCCCTTGGGGGGAGCTGTCGCCGACAGGCGACTGAGAGGGGACTTGAAGAATAATGTTTATCATACCCCTCTC